>CAJBKH010000402.1 GCA_903953615.1 uncultured Bacteroidota bacterium | reverse complement strand
CGATGTTTCAGAACCAACAGAAGTCGGCGATAGTTATTTTGTAGCCATTATTACTGGAGAAGAAAAGGTTGGTCTAGCGTCGGTTGCTTCAGTGAAACCACAAATTGAAGGAATTTTAAGAGATCAAAAGAAAGCTATACAAATTAAACAAAATTTTAAGGGCAAGACAATCGAAGAGATTGCCTCAAGCGCAAAAACAATCATCCAACCCGCAGACAGCATCAATTTTAATTATTCAATGATTCCTGGTATTGGTAATGAACCAAAACTTGTTGGAGCGGCATTTAATAAAGCATTCTTAAATAAACCAAGTATGCCAATAGCTGGAAACGCGGGCGTTTTTGTAATTAGTGTTAAATCACAAGGCGCTAAAGCGACCACACAAGACCTTGCGAGTTTCGAGGCGGATCTAATCAACAGAACAAGATCAGTGATCTATAGAACCAATGTCGGATTGAAAAGAGTGGCAAAGATCAAAGACAACCGCATGAAGGTTTACTAGTAGATCATTAATATCATTATAAACCCTCGAATTTTTCGGGGGTTTTTTTATTCGCTTTTCGAAACAAGAATTATCTATGGTTTCTAAAAAACAATCTAATTTTACACTATGTCAGAATCTTTTATTAACAAAGTAGCGGAGAGTGGTTTAATTAGTTTAGACCTAGCTCAATATATCCCAAATAACGAAATAGTTGTTTTTGATATTAAGCCATATTTATTTATGGAGTTAATTCTTAAAGAGAAAGATTTTCGCGCAAGTTTAACCGCTATAGATTGGACACAATATGTAAATAAAATTGTAGGTATTTACTGTAGTACGGATGCCATTATTCCAATGTGGGCAAATATGTTAATTGTTGCAAATTTATCACCTTTTGCCAAGTCGGTTTATTCTGGTGATGAAAATAAAACAAGAGAATTGGTTTTATTAGAAGAGATACAAAAGATAGACGCTTCTTCTTTTACAGACCAACGTGTTGTTGTTAAAGGCTGTGGTGATACACCTATTGGAGAATCTGCATTTATTGCAATTACACAAAAACTACGCCCGGTAGTTAAAAGCATTATGTATGGGGAACCTTGTTCAACTGTACCTGTTTATAAAAAGAAATAATTAGAGAAGGTTTTGTTCTAAGGTTTGTGTAAGACACTATCTTTACCATCGGTCGTTTTCACGACCTCTTCTTTAAAATAATTACACCTTTCAATTTCTAGTCTTACATCCTCTGGAACTAAATAACGTATTGTGATCCCTTCTTTACAATTATTGCGAATTAAGGTTGCTGATAATTCCAACATGGGCGCCTCAAGGTATTGCATATTCGCACCATAATTTTCTGTGATATCAAACCCCGGTCTTCTATAAACAATGAACTGATAATTTTTCACAAGGGTTTCAAAATTCTTCCACTTAGGTAAATTTTGAAAACTATCACCCCCCATGATAATATAAAACTGGTGCTGTGGAAATTTTTCTTCTAAATACGTTAAGGTATCAATGGTATAGGAAGGCTTTGGAAGTTTAAACTCTATGTCGCTTACCTTCATCTGATCATCATTTTCAATGGCCAATTGTGCTAAATGCAAACGATCATATTCGTTTAATAAACTAGACTGGGTTTTGTGGGGATTTTGCGGAGAGACAACCAACCAAATTTGTTGCAAATCGGTGTGATTGGCAATATAACTAGCCACCATTAAATGGCCATGGTGAATGGGATTAAATGAACCGAAAAATAGACCAATTTTCATCTCAATATATTGATATTCAGTTAGTTAGATGTATTTTAGGTAATAATAATACCCTCCGCTTCATCATTTCTTAAGCTTAATTGATAGCCAGCAACCGAAATGGATATCGGATCTCCAAGTGGCGCAATTTGTTCTACTCGAATGGTTTCACCAGGAATACAACCCATCTCCATCAACTTTAAAAATATTTCATCATTTTCAAAGGAGTGAATCACGCCCGTTTCACCAATTTTTAAATCCGACAATTTCTTCATAATAGAGCACAAAGATACCATAGTTTATATTTAAGTGCTTACGAAATATGGAGCATTAAATTTCGTTATAAATACAATCACACTCAATGTTTTATGGACAGGACTGTCTTTTTTAATAATGCGGATAAGGGCACTAGCCTTAGATCTAGGACCGAGTTAAAGGCCTTTATCAATAAGCAATGTCTTAAAGAAGGCGTTAAGATAGAGGCTTTACAATACGTATTCTGCTCTGATGCCTATCTATTAGACATCAACAAACGTTTTTTACAACATGATTTCTATACAGATATTATCAGCTTTGATCTTTCAGATAAAAAGGGACAACTCATTGGAGATATTTATATAAGCGTTGATCGTGTGAAGGAAAACGCCAAAACAGAAGGGAATTTGTATGTGCACGAGCTACTAAGGGTGATTTTTCATGGCGCACTGCATTTTTGTGGATACAAGGACAAAAAACCAGCTGATGTGAAGACGATGCGTTCAATGGAGGACAAATGGCTGAAGGCGTATTTGAAAACACTCGGTTCGTAAACGTTCCACGTGGAACACAATAGAACCACCCATGAACACAATGATTGAGAAAATATACCTATCCCTTGGCTCTCGCTCGCTTTGCTCGAACGATCGCTACGGAATAGTATATTATTCTCAATTACTTAATGTGTTAATAATGATTAGGGATAGTTGTGATTCGCTATTGCCCCAAGTTGAATAATTAGAAAACAATACAAATATTCGACGAACTTTCGAGCAACGCGAGCAGAGAGGCGAATATTTTGGTATTTTTTCTAATATATACTTGTAGAAGTACAATTTTAGACAGCGCTTACTAGTAGAGGAAAAAAAACAAAGTGTTCTACGTGGAACGTTTTTTTTAACCATAGCATCTTATCTTTGCAACCTTATGTTTCCAAAATACAATGTCATAGTAGTAGGAGCGGGCCATGCTGGTTCTGAAGCCGCAGCGGCAGCGGCCAATATGGGCTCTAAAGTCCTGTTGATTACTATGAACATGCAGACCATCGCTCAAATGAGTTGTAATCCAGCCATGGGCGGCATTGCCAAGGGTCAGATTGTGAGGGAGATAGATGCGATGGGTGGATACAGTGGAATTGTATCAGATTTAAGTACAATTCAGTTTAGGATGTTGAATAAAAGCAAGGGACCTGCCATGTGGAGCCCTCGTGCACAAAACGATCGACACCTATTTGCTAGTAAGTGGAGAGAGATGTTAGAGCTTACGCCGAATGTTGATTTTTACCAAGACTCTGTAAATGAATTAGTTATAAAGAAAGGAAAGGCTTGTGGCGTTAAAACTAGCATGGGTCACGAAATTTTAGCCGACGCCGTGGTGATCACTAGCGGCACTTTTTTAAACGGCATCATGCACATAGGAGAAAAGCAAATGGGCGGTGGACGAGTAGCGGAAAGAGCAGCGACAGGCATTACCGAACAGCTTGTTTCATTTGGCCTGGAATCAGATAGACT
>CAJBKH010000401.1 GCA_903953615.1 uncultured Bacteroidota bacterium | reverse complement strand
GTTTGAGATTGCATATACGATTCTATTTTCCACACTTTGTTAGCGGGAACAGCCTGAGCTATATTATGTATACGCAGCACTTGATTAAATTGGAGATTTCCTTGAGCTGTAAAGCTCAAACTAATGGAAAGAAAAAGTAAAAATACGAGATTTCTCATGGTACAATGTTAAATTCGAGGACGCTTGCAAAATCTTGAATACAAGTAGTTTTGATTATATCCCCAGCTTTTAGCCAAACAGGAAGTTTATTTGCATTCGTTAATTGCACAAAAGCAGTGTTTCCGTATGCTATTGATCCCACAAAATAATAATTATAATTATTAATAGTAAGAGGGCGATGATAACCTAGGTTGGTACAACCTGTTGCATAATTAGGAGAATTATCCCCTTCATTTTCCAAATACGATTCTACCTTCCAAACTTTTCCTACAGGAACGGTTTGCGGAGTATTACTAACCCTTAAGACCTGGTTAAACTGAAGATTTCCTTGCGAATGCAAGTTGTTTAAGGCAAAAAGAAAAATGATAATAATTAAGTGCTTCATGGAATGACATTAAATTCAATAATAGAAACTTTTCCTACGGATGCAATATAAAACCCAACCAAGGTGCCAGCAGGAATCCAATATGGAAGATTGTTCCCACCATTAACAACTTGCAATATCGACGCTGCAGAACCATTAATTGAAAGCGCAAGATAACCATTTATACTACTAATTGTAGCACTTTCAACTTTCCATACTTTTCCAGCAGGGACAGTGTAAGTTGGCGTACTGGTATTTCCATCCAAAATTAACACCTGATTAAACTGCAAGTTCCCTTGAGCTGTAAAGCTGAAACGGATAAGAAGGAAGAATAAAAAAAGGAGATTTCTCATGGAACAACATTAAATTCAATAATGGAAAAAAAATAGTCTGTAGGATAACTGTTAGACGAATAAGAAAACTTTATTGAGTCTCCAGCTTTCAGCCAAATTGGTCCATTAACTTGCATCTTGTAGGATCCCCAATTTGATTGAGGAAGAGAATTTGGTGAAGAAACATTATTACAAACATAATTTACTATTGCAGGAGAACCTGCTCGTGCAGCTGATGAATGTTCAATCTTCCAAACTTTTCCAGCAGGTACAGTGGCCAATGTAAAGGGATCTATAATAGTTGTTCCTGTCAATGTAACTACTTGATTGAACTGCAAATTTCCTTGAGCCGTAAAGCTCAAACTGAAAAGTAAGAAGGTGAAAAAAAGAAAGTTTTTCATGGTACAACATTAAATTCGATTACACTTGCAACACCACTATTTAAACCACTCATAAATACGTTTTGTCCACCCGCAACCCAAAATGGAAAAGATTCGAAAACAGGGCCATAACCCGAGTGGGTATTTTTAAGAAAAACACTTTGACCAGCCACACTCAAACTGAAATAAGATGAGTAACTGCTCAAACTTACAGTTTCAATTTTCCAAACTTTTCCAGGAGGAACAGCGAAATTGGCTCCGCCTGCAGAAAATGACAAGTTTAAAACCTGATTAAACTGTAAGTTTCCTTGCGAAAAACCAATTGAGACTATGAAAAATGTAAAAAATAAAAAAGAAAGTGATTTCATGGGATAATATTAAATTCAATAATAGATATTACGTAGTTTAAAACTTGTACGCCGCAGCTTGAACACGAAGCAAAAACATAAACTTGATCACCCGACTTTAACCAAATTGGAAAGACTTGAGGCGCTGTGGTTTCGTTAACATTTGATATGGAAAAATTACCGAAGCCACCACCTGCATCTACATAAACCCTCCTAAAAGCCGTTAAGCCATAAGAAGCAGAAGCCGTTTCAATTTTCCAAACTTTCCCAATTGGAACAGTCCAAGTCGGACTATTGTTTGAAGATGATGTGCCCGAATAAGAAACTACCTGGTTAAATTGCAAGTTTCCTTGTGAAATAGCGACTGTATTGAAAAGTAGTGTAAAGATAAATAGTGAAAGAAAATTCATGGTATAATATTAAATTCTATAACACTAATGGAAACTACATTGGAGCTTATTGCCAACGTTGAACCAGCGGGAAGCCAAAAAGGAAAAGTAGTAACACTTACCGTTCCCTGCCAGCCTCCACAGTATCCGTTAAAACTAACACTACTAACATTGGAAACAGTAAGTTCATTATTGTTTACTACAATCCTGTGCATCGGCTGGGTGCTACAATTGGACAACAAGGCATCGCCAAATGCCGCCTCCACTTTCCAGACTTTTCCAACTGGTACAGTTTCTATAGTAGAAACCAACTTTACTTGGTTGAACTGTAAGTTTCCTTGCGAAAAACCAAATTTGGAAAGAAATAATGCGAATAAGAGAAAAGCAAATGATTTCATGGTACAATATTAAATTCGATTACTGAGTAGCCACGTGCGCAAAAGGTGGAACTCGTACACATGCAAATTGTTGAACCAGCAGGCACCCACAAAGGTAAAGAGGTCATTACTCCTCCAGAACTGTGTATTCCAAAACTAATAGGCATGCTATTGATCGCTAAATATTTACCATAATATAAATAATAAAAAGCAGGAACGCCACACGCACCAAAAAAAGATTGTGTTGACCCTGACGTTTGAACAGGGTAAGAATCCTGTCCCCCATCACTGATAACACTCTCAATCTTCCAAACCTTTCCAGCAGGGACAACTTGTGGGGCGTCTGTATTTGAAACCATCTTCACTTGATTAAATTGTAGATTACCTTGCGAATAAAAAAAACCACACCAAAGAATGCTAACTAATAGGATTATTTTCATGATAAAGTTTTGTGATCAATTGTAAATAAAGCCCTTTGGGAATCCAGTATGGTTTTAAAAGGTATTTTCATTAGTCTAAATTAGTAAAAATATTCATCGTTGCAAATAATGAATCTCAACACAATAAAATTATTGAATTAATCCCTTTAATAACTTAATATCTAGATTAAATATAAAATATCTTTTGTTTAATAAATTACTAATAATTTTATTTTTCATTTTTTAATTTGTAATTTTAAAACTGAATTTAATCATGATGCCGGAATGAAAAAATCTATACTATTTTTAGCTCTTTTGCTACTTTCACAATCTTCCTTTGGACAAGCGCCTGATGGTGTCAATTATCAAGCTGTTATTCGAAATCTGTCTGGCACTTTGGTTGCCAATACAACTATTGCGATACGGATTCAAATAAAACAAACCTCTGCTTCTGGTACAATTGTATATCAAGAAAGACACAGCGTTACCACTTCGGCGCAAGGCGTTGTGAATTTAGTCATAGGACAAGGGGCACTTCTTGGCGGAAATTTTTCTACAATAAATTGGGGTACAGGCCCCTATTTTGCTTGTCTTGGGGTTAGTTTTACCAATGGATCAACATATTTAGATTATGGCTCGCAACAATTAATGAGCGTACCCTATGCGCTTTATGCAAAAAACGCAGGAAATCAATTGAATCAGTGGCGTTACGGGAATACCTTACCAGCTGTTGGACTTGGAGCATTGGGTGATTTCTACTTAAATATGACCAATGGTAATGTCTATTATAAATCAAACGCAACTACTTGGACGCTAACAGGTAATATTACAGGACCAGCAGGAGCTGCGGGTGCAACTGGATTAACAGGTGCCACCGGACCAGCAGGAGTACAAGGAATTCAAGGATTAACTGGACCAGCAGGTGCGACAGGACCAATAGGAGCGACAGGGCCGGCAGGGCCAGCTGGAGGTCCAGCAGGACCGGCAGGACCAACAGGGGCTACTGGAGCAACAGGGCCGGCGGGACCAACAGGGGCAACTGGATTAACAGGGGCAACAGGTGCACAAGGACCGATTGGATTAACTGGACCGGCAGGAGCAACTGGAGCACAAGGGCTTATTGGTTTAACTGGACCAGCAGGGGCTACAGGAGCAACTGGTGCGCAAGG
>CAJBKH010000400.1 GCA_903953615.1 uncultured Bacteroidota bacterium | reverse complement strand
TTTCAACTTCAAATTTAACATAATTCTGACAATTTTTTTTGAGCCTACCACCTTCATACCCTTTATCGTAGTATTGTAACAAGCGTTCAACCACAGGATGCAATTGTTGGTTCAATGTCATCTGGCACAATGCTTCAGTGGTTTCTAACCCTAAGCGTTTGCTTAGTTTGCGAATGCCTTCTGTTAAGGCAGCTAAATCAAATTGACCGTAAGTATCCACTATGAATTGAATGCGTTGTTGAATTGGTATTACAATTTCAATGCCATTTGCTTTTTGCATATTGGTCCAGAGTTCAAGCGGTATAGCAATTTTACCAATACTAATACTTTCACTTTCCACCCAAAGTTGTTTTTCAGTTTGGTACCCTTTCATTGCTTCGAATATTAGATTAGCAAATTGTGCGTTACTCGGTTGTGTTAATTCACCTATACCACCAAAGGCACTTCCTTTATGATTAGCAAGCGCTTCTAAATCTATCACTTGTTCGCCATTTGCTTTCAATGCTTCTAGGAGACCAGTTTTGTTGCAACCTGTATTGCCACTCAGAATATAAACATTGTTGAAACTGCTAATTGTTTTAAGAATATAATTGCGATAAGCCTTATACCCTCCGCGTAGTAAAAAAACATCATAACCATGCGCATTTAAAAATTCGGCCATTTTATTGCTGCGCAAACCACCACGTGCACAATATAACTTTACTATTTTTGATTCAGTATTATTTGTAATGGTTTCAATAAAAGTATGGCGTGTGGGATTCACCAATTGATAGCCGAGTGCAACAGCTGCTTCTTTCCCATTATGCTTGTAGCAAGTTCCAATTGCCTTGCGCTGAACATTGTCTAGCAATGGTAGATTCATTGCTCCAATGATTGAACTGCCATCAAATTCAAGTGGCGACCTCACATCAAAGCAAGGTGCTTGAATGCTTAAAAATGCATTGACATTGACTGGCGTTATCACACCTGTTGATCGTTAATGGGGTCCATATTGCCACCAATCTCCAAACCTTTTATTTCGGCAATGGCACTGCCTGCAATGCCTTTGATACTGCCGTACATGCCAACAGTATTAATGAGGACTTTTTCAATTTGTTTTTCGCGTTCTTTCCAAAGTCTTTCCATCGCAATTTTCTCGCGGGTAATTTCTGTTTTCAAACTCATGAATCCTTCCGAAATGGCTTCAATTTGGTGTTTAAATTCATTGCCTGTTAAGTAATGGTAAAGCATGGTCATTTTCTCGCCTTTATTTTCTTGCGAGGCATTGGCTTCGTTAATTTTAATAAGGGTTTGACGAAGGATCAAGGCCAAACTACGCGCTTCGTGAAACTGACAGATGTATACCCCTTCTTTGATGCCAAATCCTTCCATGTCTTTTGGCATGGCTTGGGTTACAATAACGCCTACATCGCCACCACTTTGTCTAAAATCAGCCTTGAATTTTTCAATCCAAAGGGGTTGAAAATCTTTGGTGCGTTTACTTTCCCAAACAATGGTACCACAAGGTTGACCCATGCCATTCTTTACAGTTTGAATAAGGTCGGCCCCTTTCACACCTTTGCCTACTTCACTTATATCATCAAAAGGAAAGATTTGTTTGAGCATTTCTTCCAAGGCCAACTCTTGCACTTCGCCTTGCATTTGCATACTGCCTTGTTCCGACTTGCGTTTCATTTCCTCAATCAAACGGTTTTGGTCGTCAATCTTTTTTTGAAACTCTTTCAAACGCATTTCATTTTTTTGATCGGCCTCTTTGCCTATGCGTTCTTTCAATTCATTCTCTTTTTCGAGTAACAATTTTTTGGTGTCCAGCTCATGTTGATTTTCTAAATCTTTCATGCGTTGCTGAATTTCCATTTTTTCTATTTCTAGCTTACGAAGGGCTTTTAGTTTTTCTTCGTTCTCTTCATTTTGTTTTTTATAAAATTCTATTTGAAGTTCATTTTCCTTCGTAAGCTTTGTTTTAACCTGTTCCTCAACCTCTTTTTTTCGATTGGCCAATTCGATGGATTGTTCCTCCATAATGCGTTTGCGTTCCAATTCATTTTGGTCTTTTTGAAGGCGCATTTGCTCTTCTAATTTGACTTTTTCGCCCTTCCATTTTTCGTTGAAATCGCGTTTTAATTTTTCGCCTATTTCTTTTTCTATGTCGGCTGTTAAAGCACTCTCAATACTAAATTGGTGTTTGCAATTGGGGCAGGTAACTTGATTATTTTGACTCATAAAATTGAAGGCATACGAACGTACAATTAATTTTTGAGAAATACTTCAAGTGTGGAAATCGAGCGTTTAAAAATTTGAACAGCCCTATTTGTTATTTTGATATTAATGCTATGTTTTTCAAATCATTAAATTTCATTTGATATAGCACTACAAAATTGATTCGACGTACTTATTTTACATTGAAGGGGTATCAAGAATTATTTTTTTCGCTTCTTATCTTTTTCAATGAAGTGAATGATTTCACCTGCAATGTCTTTGCCTGTTGCTGCTTCAATACCTTCGAGTCCAGGCGAAGAGTTAACTTCTATCACCAATGGGCCTCTTTCGCTAGGCAACATATCAACACCTGCGATATTCAAACCTAAGGCTTTTGCGGCTCTAATGGCCACTTCTTCTTCCTCGTCGCTTAATTTTATGACCTTGCTTGTACCACCGCGGTGCAGGTTACTTCTAAATTCATCTTCTTTGCCTTGACGCACCATGGCACCTACAACTTTATCGCCAACTACGAATGCCCGTATGTCGCTGCCCTTCGCTTCTTTAACAAACTCTTGCACCAAGAAGTTAGCGTTCATGCCGTAGAAGGCTTCTATGACACTCTTAGCCGCTTTTTTAGTCTCGGCCAACACAACCCCTAAACCTTGTGTGCCTTCAATTAATTTTATTATCAAAGGAGCACCGCCCACTTGTTTAATCACATGGTCGATATCATCTGGATGACGTGCAAATACTGTTTTAGGCAAAGCAATGTTTTCCATGCTAAGCAATTGTAAGGTTCTTAATTTATCGCGACTGCGAACCAAAGCAGCAGCGGTTAATGAAGTATAAATTTTTTGTGCTTCGAATTGACGTATAATGGCCGACCCATAGTAAGTTACCGATGCGCCTACACGTGGTATTACCGCATCAATATCCACCAATGATTTATTGTTGTGAAAAATGGTTGGTGCCCCTTTTTCTATCACCACATAACAGTGGGTATGACTGATGATTTGGGCATTATGGCCCCTTGCTTCAGCTGCTTCAATCAAACGTTTAGTTGAGTAAAGATTGGGGTTGCGCGATAGTACAACAATGTTCATGGCCTGTTATTTTTCTTTGCGTTATATGACAGATTTTTTTGTGCAACATCGACAAGGTAATGTTGATGCAATAATTTTTTACCAAGTAAAACAGGAAAGGTCATATCCGACCGATTGGCTAATGAGAATTCAGCTTCAATTGTTTCGTTAAAAAGTTTGATTTTTAATTTTACAAAATAACGGTATTCCTTATCACCAAAACTATTTTTTACACGCTTCTCTTTGAATTGTGTTGTGGTGCAATCTTTTTTAATATAGGCTTTGTGCTTCGGATCTAATAGTCGGAAAACAAGCATATCTTCGCCATTGATTTCTCTAATTCTAACATGGTGACAATGGATAGAGGAAGATTCTGCACCAGTATCAATTTTGCAACCAATATTCTCTAATCCCAATTCTGGAAAATCAATCTTATCCGAGTTGCCTAATATTTTTTTGTTCTTAAACTTTACCATCATTATAAGTGTTATACAATTTAAAATAAGGACCGCGATTTTCCATCAATGCGTTGTGATGACCGCGTTCAATGATAAATCCTTTGTCTAAAACGATAATTTCATCTGCATCTTGTATGGTGGTTAATCGGTGCGCAATTACCAAAGTTGTGCGGTCTTGGCGCAAATTGTCCAGTGCTTGCTGTACTAATTTTTCGCTCTCATTGTCTAAGGCGCTAGTTGCCTCGTCTAATATTAATATTGCAGGATTTCTTAATAAGGCTCTGGCGATGGCAATGCGTTGACGTTGACCACCACTTAATTTGCTGCCTCTCTCGCCAATTACAGTGTCGAAACTCCGCTCTGATTCCATAATGAAATCGTAAGCATTGGCAAGCTTAGCGGCTTTTTCTAAATCACTTTTACTTACATTCTCTAAACCAAAAATAATATTATTGGCAATGGTATCGTTGAACAGAATGGCTTCTTGTGAAACAATACCCATCATGGAACGCAAACTGTTTATTGAAAGTGATTTGATGTTGACGCCATCGATTAAAATTTCGCCATTTTCAATGTCGTAAAAACGGGGTAACAAATCAGCTATGGTGCTTTTGCCACTGCCGCTTGCGCCTACTAAAGCAATCTTTTTAT
This sequence comes from uncultured Bacteroidota bacterium, assembly GCA_903953615.1. Lineage (GTDB taxonomy): Bacteria > Bacteroidota > Bacteroidia > NS11-12g > UBA955 > JABMMZ01. The sequence goes on along the minus strand of CAJBKH010000400.1, from coordinate 3,327 downwards.
TTTTCGGAACCGTAAAACTTACGCCGTGTAAAACAGTATCTAACCCATAAGCAAAGTTCACATTTTTGTATTCAATAGCATGTTGGATATTAGTAATTTCGATGGCATTGGGTTGCTCATGAATTTTAATATCGGCATTTAAAATTTCTTCATAACGGTCTAAACTAGCTGCTCCGCGTTGCACCATTGGAAACGCTTGTGAGAGCTGTTTGAAGGGCGGTATTACTTGACTAAAAATAGCAAAGTAAGCCAGGAAAGCCGAGCCGACCAATTGACCTTCGAATACCATGTTGCCGCCAAACCAAAGGATTACACCTGCAACAATGATGGCCAATGTTTCTGAAATAGGAGAGGCCAAGTCGCCGCGGTGGTTCACTTTAATATTGGCCAAAGTTGAGCTGGCATTTAAGCCATCAAATTTGTGTTTAAAGGCTTTCTCTCCAACAAAGGCTTTGATGATGCGCATACCGCCTAAAGATTCTTCTAAAAACGAAAGGACATTGCTTTGTTGCTCTTGGTTGCGTTTAGATTTTCTGCGCAATGATTTACCGAGTAATGCAATAGAACCAGCCGCAATGGGCAATAAGGCAACAACAAAAAGTGTTAGGCCTGGACTCATATATACTAAGGTGCCAACGTAAAAAACAATGGTGACAGGTTCTTTGAAAATGGCTTCTAAGGAGGCCATCATGCTCCATTCTACTTCTTTTACATCATTACTCATGCGCGATATCAAATCGCCTTTTTTCTCGTTACTAAAATAGGAGAGGGGTAAGGCCAATATTTTTTGAAAAATATTTTTGCGAATGTTTTCTATGCTTCTGTTTCTAAGAATTACCAAATAATACAATGCCAAGTAACGTGCAATGTTTTTAATAATAGTTGCAATAATTAAAGCAATACAAATTAATAAAAGGGCTTGTTTTTTGTCGTTCTGTACATACTCCGTCATCCATTGAATAAAGGCGTTGTACATTGAGTTGAAATCAGTGCCAGCCCCAGCATCGATGGCTCTAGGTTTAATTGCTTCTTTATTGTTATTAAACATAAAGTCGAGCAAAGGCATCATCAAACCCAAAGAAAACAAACCGGCTAAAATCTGTATTAAGTTAAACAGCATGTTAAGCGCTGCCAATCCTTTATAGGGCAGGATAAGGAGAATAATGCGCTTCATTGCTTTCATATGCAGGCAAATTAACTACTTTTTTAAATCAAATAAGATTAATTTTTGATGAATGAATTAAATCAATAGGCGTAATCGGCCAAGTACTCATAATCATGCGTAAGTTGTCCATTGTTGCAGATGGTGGCTGCATGAATGATGGGACTATTTGGTTTCATCAATTCGGGTATCACATAATCGATCAGCATTTGACCAAATCCTTCACTGGCATCTTTGGGCAATTCGGTAGGTAAATTACTAACGGCCATAATATCGATACTGTCGTTTTGATAGGGTGCGCAAACATCCATTGTAGTAGGACTGAATCCAAAAACGGGGTCAGTAATTTTTGTATCTTTTAAGGTAATGGGCACACTGCCATTAATATCGCAACTGATGTCTGCAATTACTTTGGTTTTAAATGTTGGCAAGCGTGTTTCATTGGCAGCAAAAAGTCGGTCCATTTTATCATCCCAATATATGCCATTCATTAATAAATCGCAGAAGGGTAAATAGTAACGGAACACGCAACGGTAGCGCGTAGGGTCATGGTGAAAGTCGCTTCGGTCGTATGGTTTGCCATCAATGCGTTCGTATAGGTTTTCTGTTAGTAATTCGGCAAATACGGGTTCTGCGAATATTTTGGTGAGGATATCCGCTGCCGTTACTTGTTTGATACCGGCCTCTTTCAATAGTTCAAGTGCACCAAGCGAAACACGGCCATTGCCTGTGAGAATTATTTTAATGTTCGAAAGTTTTAATTTTTTTAGTTCGCGTTTTACTTCTGCGTAATCGTGGCAGAGGTAGGCGGGTTTTAAATCAAATGCATTGTATTTTTTGCCCCAAGTGAGTAGGCCATTGTAAGCACCAACGATACCCGCAAAACGACCGAAACCTAGCACACGGTCACCGTTTTTCCAACGCAGGGTTTCATAATCGATCATTGTAATTTGCTTTTTGATCAAAGCATGCATCAAGTGTTTGTTATGGGCCTGTTTTTTGATGGTATGCGAAAAGAACAAATACTTTTTATTGGGTATGAGTACTTCAGCGGGCACTTCTTTAATACCAAGTAAATAGTCGCAATCACTGATGTCCTCTTTTAAGGTAATACCAACTTTTGCATAGAGTTCGTCGGCAAAACAACGCTCTGGCGAGGGCTGTATAAAAATTTCAATCGAAGGAAATCGATTTTTGATAGCAGCACATTGGGCAGGTGTAAAGGGAACACGTTTATCAGAAGGTAGTTTTTCTTCGCGCAGAATTCCGAATTTTAAATTCATAATTGGTAGGGCAAAGATATTGAATTGGCGATTTTAAAATTTTAAAATTTTTGTTTTTTGAAAACTAAGTTATGTCTTCACATTATCAAATCATCAAATTATCAAATCATTAAATTGTCCTATCTTTGCAGTCCTAATTTTTTTAGGAAACATCAACAATGGGGCTGACTGGAATTGACGGGCAGAGCAACTGAGATGTAAGCATGTAGCGCTTTGTTTGCTGGCGCTCTAATCTCAACATTCAAAATTTTAAGAGGCGACAATAACTTCGCAATGGCTGCCTAATCTAGGATTAAGCAACGCTATCCATCTTCGGTGCCTTTGTTTGGGTCGGTGCCGGGTTAAGATGGTCGACAGACCTGAATATCTACTAGGAGCGGTTGCGGCTTAATAGATTACAAAGCAACATAAGGTTTTGAAATGGTAGGTGGTAAACCGTTCAACGCCCGAAAATAATTACTACTAAACATGTAGAAAGCGTTATCATTTCCTGCTCCGGACCAGGGTTCGACTCCCTGCAGCTCCACCCTGAAGCAGAAAAAGCTCGGAACTGAAGTTTCGGGCTTTTTTTATAAGTTTTGGGTCCGAGTTTTTACGCTTCAGGGTGAGCCCTGTAGCGTGTCATTTGCTCTGCTAATGACTCTGCTATAGGGCCACTTAGCTACAAAAATTCTTTCAATCTCATTTTGCATTTCAACTGTTTTACTATATTTTGCATAAAACTTTACTTATGCTTCCATATTGTGTTTATGTGCTTTTTAGTGAAAAGGATTTTCTGTTATATATAGGTTTCACAACAAACGTTGAAAGTCGGATTAAGGATCATAACTTGGGTAGAACAACTAGTACCAAACACAGAAGACCTTTAAAACTAATTTTTAC
>CAJBKH010000399.1 GCA_903953615.1 uncultured Bacteroidota bacterium | reverse complement strand
TTATTTCGTTATTATTGGCCTTAGTAATAACAGGCTTTATTGTTAATAAGATGAAGAAAGAAGACTCATTAGAAACACTTTTGAAGAAAACAGAGCTCACCAATTTAAGTGGCGAGGTACTTAAAACGAAAGACATAAAAAAGAAGGTGGTGATTATTTCATTTTTCCAAACTTGGTGTGGTGATTGTGTAAAAGAACAACCTGATTTGTTAAAACTGAAAGAAAAATTTGGCGACCAATTAGAAGTTCTAATGATAAGTGATGAGCCAAGTGATTTGATACAAAAATTTAAAGAGAAATTTAACTCTGGTCTAAACTTCTATCACTCTTCTGCAAAATTAAAACCTGATATGGGTGTAAGCGCTTATCCAACCACTTTCCTATTTGATAAAAAAGGCATGGAAAAAATCAAAAAAGTAGAAGGTATTAATTGGTATACCCCAGAAGTTATAGCGATGATTGAGCAATCGTTGGCTCAGTAATTCTGAAACCATTTAAGTAATCGATAGCCGGCATTCGCTTCTTCCCTTCGGGTTGAATACTCAGCAATTTAATTTTCTTATCGGCACAACTTATTAATAAGGCTTTGTCAATTATTTCGACAACTCCAGCTTGCGTTGATTGCAGTTCCGTTATTTCCGTTTCAAAAATCTTTAGTTTCTTTCCATTAATAATTGTGAATGCTGTTGGAAATGGTGATAAGCCGCGCACTAAATTATGCACTTCACTTGCCTTCTTATGCCAATCAATTAAACAGTGTTCTGTAAATATTTTGGAGGCATGTTTATAATCGCCTTCAACTTGTTCTTGCAATTCGTAATTGCCAGTAAGAATTAAATCTAAAGATTTTACAACCAACTGTGCCCCTTGTAACATGAGCTTATCGTGAAGCGTTCCCACATTGTCTTCGGGCAAAATGGGCGTTGGTTCTTGCAACAGTATACTCCCTGTATCGATGGCGTGTTTTAAAAAGAAGGTGGTAACACCTGTGCTGCTTTCGCCATTGATAATGGCCCAATTGATGGGTGCCGCACCGCGGTAATTTGGCAGAAAACTGGCGTGCAAATTAAATGTACCCAGTGGTGGACTGTTCCATACTTTTTCAGGCAACATGCGAAAAGCAATGACAATTTGTAAATCGGCTTTTAGTTCAGCCAATGCTATATTAAAATCATCGGCCTTCAAATTCACCGGTTGCAAGACATTCAAATGCTGTTCGACTGCAAATTTCTTAACTGCACTTTGTTGCAATTCATAACCACGACCAGCAGGTTTATCGGGTGCAGTGACCACTCCTACCACATTATAACCCTGATCGATGATTGCTTTAAGAGAAGCAACAGCAAAATCGGGGGTTCCGAAAAACACAATACGAAGGTCTTTTTTATTTAACATCAATTATGTTTCAAAATAAAACATAATATTTTATAAAATTATCTTTAAAATTGTAAGGCTTATTTATTTTCATTTATGCGAAGCAAATCAATCGTCTACTTATGTATTTTTTGGCTCATTTCGAGTTCGGCTACTTTTGATTATGGCTTTCAAATTGCCAAGGTAAAATACAAAGGTGGAGGCGACTGGTATGCTAATAAAACAGCTTTGACCAACCTTGTTAGCTTTTGCAATCAGAACATAAAAACCAATATCAATCCTATTGAAGCGACCGTAGATATTGGTTCCCCTGAATTATTTAATTATCCATGGTTATATTTAACGGGGCATGGCAATGTAATTTTTAGCGATGCAGAAGCAGAAAACTTAAGAAAATATTTAATCTCTGGTGGTTTTTTATTGATTGATGATAATTATGGATTGAAACCATTCATCGTACCACAAATGAAAAAAGTATTTCCAGAATTAGAGTTTATTGAATTGCCTTTCAGTCACGAAATATATCATCAAACGTATCAATTTAACAGTGGCCTGCCTAAAATCCACGCGCATGAAGGTAAACCAGCACAAGGCTTTGGATTGTTCTATGAAGGCAAATTGGTTTGTTTTTTTACTTATGAATGCGATTTAGGCAATGGTTGGGAAGACCAATCAGTATACAACGACCCTGAAGAAAAAAGGCAACAAGCCTTAAAAATGGGTGCTAACATTATTCAATTTGCCTTTAATAAATAATATTTCTCTCAATGGCTGAACTCCCTAAACTTATTGTGATTTACAATCCTTTTTCAGGTAGACGTAAGTTAAAGGACCTGCCCCAAATGGTCATTAATTTGTTGGCAGACTCTCATTACAATGTATTGGTTTGGCCAACTGAAAAAGCATCTGATGTTACCTTACTAACTGAACGTGCCATCCGAGAAAAAGCAAGCATGGTAGTGGCCGCAGGTGGCGATGGTACCATTAATCAAGTGGCCGCCAGCTTGGTGAATACAGGGATCTGTTTAGGTATTATTCCATTAGGCTCGGGCAATGGCTTTGCACGTCATTTTAATATCCCTATGAATACTGAAAAGGCAATTCAATTATTAAAAACTGGTCATGCAAAAGAGATAGATACGATTTGGATTAATCGACATTGCATGGTGAATGTTGGCGGCATTGGTTTCGATGCACACATTAGCAGTTTGTTTGCAGATAATAAAAAACGCGGTTTACAAGGTTATGTTAAAACGATTGTGAAGCAATTGGGCTATAAGAGTGAGCACTATAAAATTTTTCAAAACGACCGTTTAATTTGGCAAGGACCAGCTTTTATGATTAGCATAGCAAATGCTACCCAGTGGGGTAACAATGTGCGCGTGCATGCAGGTGCATTGCCCGATGATGGCCTCATGAACTTGGTGGTATTGAAACAATTTTCGGCCATTGAATTGCCACGCATATTAACCAATATTTTGCAAGGTAAATTGCATTTGAATAAAAAAACAAAAGTGTATACT
>CAJBKH010000398.1 GCA_903953615.1 uncultured Bacteroidota bacterium | reverse complement strand
TGCAGTGGCGACACATTGAAAATTAATACAAAGATCTATACAAATGAAGGAACTTATATAGATACATTTACAAATTATCTTGGTTGCGATTCCATCTTGCTAATCAATGTAAACATACTCTATCCTTCGCTTTACCAACAATCCTTCGCTATCTGTCCTGGTGAGCTATTGCATATCAATAATAAAACCTACTCGAAAGCTGGTATCTACAGGGACACTATCAGTAATTACAAGGGATGCGATTCGCTATTGACAACCTATATTATTGTAAAACCCGCTCAAAGAACAAGTCAAACATTATGGCTATGTATTGGTGATACGCTGAACATCAATTCACATCAGTATTTCAATTCGGGCACTTTCAATGACACCCTTAAGAATTCTAATAGCTGCGATTCTATAATAACTTATACAATTGAATACAATCTCGACCCCTTAATATGCCAAGGCGAAATATTTTATATCCCGGACGCCTTTTCACCCAATAGAGATATGATCAATGATTTCTTCAGTGTTGTCGGGGGTAATCTGAAAGAGATTCAAATGCAAATATATAACCGATGGGGAGAGAAGCTTTACGATACCTCCTCCAAAAATCCGAAATGGGATGGAACCTATAAAGGTGAATTGTGCGAACAGGGAGTCTATCTCTATATGCTAACACTTAAAACATGGAACGGGAAAATCCATTTTTTTAAAGGCACCTTGACACTTATAAGATAATGTATTTAAATTACTCTCTTATGCACTATTCTGATATGTAGCAATTGAGCAAAATCACAAGAAACTAATAATAAAACCGCATTGATTCATAGAGATGAAGGTAGCCTTTTCAGCAATTGGGGTTCTATTTCCCCACTTTTAAAATAACTTGTTTCCTGATTTCATCAAAAGCCATGGCCATTACCACCGCCAACACTGGCATTAGGATATAAAACATGCGCTCCATGGAGAGTGACAATAGCATTTGAAAGACCACCGCACCAATAAAAAACAAAACACTCGCATTGCAGTATTTTTTTAATTGTTGTCGATAGGCAGGCGAGAAATAACAAGCTGCTAGAGGCACCAATAGCCAGAATCCGATATTGATCACAATCTTGTACAAGCCATAAAAACTAAACAACATGGCCAAGCCTTTTTTCAAAAAATAGAAATGGTAAACCTCTGCCATGAACCAACCCACAACCTTTGGTGGGCAATAATAATCGTAGATGAAATGGTAACCAAAAACCAATAAGCCCGACAAACCAAACCAACCCAACAACTTCCATTTATTAAAAGGTCCAAAAAAGAAAATCATGGGTGCTATAAAAATATAAGACTCCTTCGCAAATGGACCAACCAACAAACAGAACAATAACAACTTTGTATTCTGCTCTTTCAAGCCTACCAAAGTCATGGCCACCATTAAAAAAAAGAAGGAATCAATAAAAGGCAGCGCAGCAAAATAAGCGGTATACCTTGCCGTTAATACAAACACAACACCAATAATAGCAGCAAACCGCGTGACATCAAAGGCCCTGCAATATCTGTAAACCATGGTTCCAAAGAAGGACATGATGGTGGTATTAACCAAAAAAAAACTAAAGGGCAATGAAAAATTACCTGCAAAATAAGTGGGTGCTAATTTATTGAAAAGACCGCCACCGATAGCATTCAGGCCACTTGCTAAAAAAGGAATAATCACGCGGTACCGGCGAACTGCACTTTGTTCGAAATCGAAATGAGCAAGCGCTGTATAAGTCGTGCAATCGGTAAACTGCGACAAATCATTGGTGAATAAAACCGTAATGGCAGGACCGAAAATAACGGCAAAGCAAAAAAAGAAAACCAATACAGCTTCGCGTAAAAAAAATTGCTTCCAGTTCATGCCTATCAAATTAGAACGGGCAAGATAATAATTTTTATTTAGGAGTGTTAAGTTCAGCAAAAACTAATATGAGAGAAATCGCAGGAATCTGTGTAGTAATCTAGATTCCCCTCTGTGAATCAGTGGCTCAAGAAAGCACTTGTCAACTAGGCTACCACATTAACGTTGGCGGCTTCGAACACCCTGGTTTTTGAATTGTAGCAATTGCCCTTTTCCATGATATGAACAATCATATTTTCTACAGAAATAGGCGCGCCCTCTTCAATATCAGCAATGTTATTGTGTTTAATGTTGCGACCATCAATAATCACTACCGCACCGCTGCCAATGGCTTCCATTTCGCAACCATTGCGCACAATTACACCAGTATCTTCGCCTAAGCCTATGCCGATGGCAGAAGGATTGGCGGCTACTGCTTGTGCTAATCTTGAAAATCTGCCGCGCTTATTAAAATGTGAATCAATAATAACATCTTTAATAAAAGCTAGGCCGGTAGTAATTTTTACCTCACCTTTCAAATGCGCATTGCTTGCATTCCCTTGATAAATCATGGTATTGCTCATGGCCATTGCGCCAGCACTTGTACCTGCTATGATGAATTTTTCATTCTCATATCTGTGATGCAACAAGTCTAAAAAATCAGTACCTCCAAATATTGAGGTTAAACGCAATTGATTGCCACCACTAAACATAATGGCATCGCAGGCTTTTAATCTTTCTAGGTATTCTGGCTGCATGGCATCTTCGCGGTTGCGAATTTTCATGTGCCCCACATTCTTACAACCCAGTTTGCCAAAAGCATCCAAGTAATTCTCCCCTACCTCATCTGGTATTTGAGAAGCGGTTGTAATAATTTCGATTCTTGCTTCATTGTTATTAATTTCTTTAACAATGTTTTTTAGAATACCAATTTCAAAAAAATTAAGGTTATTTCTTGCTATGATTCCAAGCTCCAAATCTGTTCCTTTATCTTCTGCCCCCCCAACTGAAATAAGTGTGCCTTTTGGCATAATTGTCTGCATTTTTTTGATTAAGAAATTGCAAATTTAGTGTAAATAAACGAGTTCCTAATTGAGTTTATTGACAAAAGATGTGACAAGCTGTCCTTCGCTGACCAGTATTGACTCCAATTTATCTGTCATTTGGTACGAAATGTCCATTGGCATAAAAAATGATAATTGAATTGTATACATTTTAAAAAATAAAGAAAAAATATATGAACGTAAAACCATTAGCAGACCGAGTATTAATAGAGCCAGCAGTAGCTGAGCTTAAAACCGCAGGTGGCATCATCATTCCAGATACCGCCAAAGAAAAACCACAAAGAGGCACTGTAATAGCCGTTGGTACAGGTAAAAAAGACGAACCTATGACCTGCAAACCTGGCGATACTGTTTTATACGGTAAATACGCTGGTACCGAAATTCAGGTTGATGGCAAAGATTTCTTAATCATGAGAGAGAGCGATATTTTCGCTATTATCTAGTTTTTACAGACTTTCAACTAGGGACTAGGACATAGTGCGCAAGCAATATAGCCTTCCCACAAAATCAAAAAATTTATAAATCAAAAATAATTAAATAACTTAAATGGCAAAATCAATTCATTTTAATATAGAAGCCCGCGAAGGTTTAAAACGCGGTGTTGATGCATTAGCAAATGCAGTAAAGGTAACTCTAGGACCTAAAGGTAGAAACGTAGTAATTGGCAGAAAATTTGGTTCTCCAATTGTTACCAAAGATGGTGTTTCAGTAGCGAAAGAAATCGAACTTGAAAACGAAATCGAAAACATGGGTGCACAAATGGTTAAAGAAGTAGCAAGCAAAACCGCTGATTTAGCTGGTGATGGTACAACGACTGCTACTGTTTTAGCGCAAAGCATTGTAACTACAGGCTTGAAAAACGTTGCAGCTGGTGCAAATCCAATGGATTTGAAACGCGGTATCGAAAAAGCAGTTATTGTGACTGTTGATTCATTAAAAAAATTATCAAAAGAAATTGGCGACGATATCAATAAAATTGAGCAAGTTGCTACGATCTCTGCTAACAACGATAGCACCATTGGTAAACTTATTGCCGAGGCGATGAAAAAAGTAGGTAAAGATGGTGTCATCACCGTTGAAGAAGCAAAAGGTACTGATACCACTGTTGAAGTAGTTGAAGGTATGCAGTTCGACAGAGGTTACCAATCGCCATACTTCGTTACCAATACCGAAAAAATGGAAGCCGAATTAGAAAGTGCCTACATTTTGGTATACGACAAAAAAGTAAGTAACATGAAAGATTTGTTGCCAATCTTAGAGAAAGTTGTTCAAACAGGTAAACCACTTGTAATTATTAGCGAAGAAGTAGAAGGTGAAGCTTTAGCTACTTTGGTAGTTAATAAAATCCGTGGTTCTTTAAAAATTGCTGCTGTTAAAGCCCCAGGCTTTGGCGACCGTCGTAAAGAAATGTTACAAGACATTGCAATCTTAACCGGTGGTACTGTTATTTCTGAAGAGCAAGGTAGAAAATTAGACGATGTTACCATGGAAGATCTTGGTAGAGCTGATAGCATTAGCATCGATAAAGACAACACAACCATCGTTGGTGGTGCTGGTAACAAAGAAGCCATTACAGGCAGAATCAACCAAATCAAAGCACAAATCGAAAATACTACCAGCGACTACGACCGCGAGAAATTGCAAGAGCGTTTAGCCAAATTGGCAGGTGGTGTTGCAGTATTGTACATTGGTGCAGCGAGCGAAGTTGAAATGAAAGAGAAAAAAGACAGAGTTGACGATGCATTGCATGCAACCCGCGCTGCTGTCGAAGAAGGTATCGTTCCTGGTGGTGGTATTGCCTACATCAGAGCCATCGAAGCTTTAGATAAAATCAAAGGCGAAAACGAAGATGAGAACACAGGTATTCAAATTGTTAAAAGAGCTTTAGAAGAGCCATTGAGACAAATTATTGCAAATGCAGGTGGCGAAGGTTCTATCATTGTTCAAAAAGTGAAAGAAGGTAAAGATGACTTCGGTTATAATGCCCGCACTGAGCAATACGAAAACCTTATCAAATCTGGTGTTATCGATCCTACCAAAGTAAGCCGTGTAGCTTTAGAGAATGCTGCTTCAGTAGCAAGCATGATTTTAACTACCGAGTGTGCATTGGTTGATATCAAAGAAAAAGAAGCTGGCCATAGCCACGCCCCTGATATGGGTGGCATGGGTTACTAAGCCTTACATAAAAACACATCGAAGAAGTCCCGCAAGTAATTGTGGGACTTTTTTTTGCCTCATCCCTCATTCCCTTCTCCATAGGAGAAGGGAGGGTGGTATTTGATATGGCGGATTGTAAAATTGTTAGAGTATTTTATTCGAGAGAAATAAGTTCTCAATTAAATCCAAACTAAATTCCCCTTCTCCTATGGAGAAGGGGTTAGGGGATGAGGCCAAAAAGAGCAAGTGCCATGCGCACCCTATTCTTTCAAATGCTTAATAAATTTTAATACATTTGCATGAAATGCAAGCCATTAAACCCAGCGGCATAACAAACGCCCAAATTGATGACCTTATAGAGCAATACGATTAATTATGAAAAGACTTTTTTTAATTGTTATAATTTTATCCTCATGCGTTACGAATGATAAAGAATCTAGCATAACCTATAGTTACATTAAAAATTCTACTCCTTTTAAAGTTAAAGTTTCTTTTTTTAAAGATGGAAATACCAATAGTTATTTTTCAACAGAAATGAATGCTAATAGTAAACAAGAGGTGTTTTATTATAAGGCAAGAGGTAAAACTGTTGGTTTGAGTTATAACAAAATAATACAAGCTGACGATTCAATAGTTTTTCAATTTGAAACAGATACATTTCTTACCC
>CAJBKH010000397.1 GCA_903953615.1 uncultured Bacteroidota bacterium | reverse complement strand
TGGTGTAATAACCGTTGCATCTAACGTGTATTGCCATGCCAGTCCACTTACTAATTCTGACACTGTAACACCATTATTACTTGTAATACCATCGCTAGACACACCAGTATCTGTCGTTAGCGCGATAGTTGGCGCTACTGGTGCCACATTATCAATTACAAAATCAACAGTTGAGAGTGTGCCTGTACCCGCATTACCTGCTAAGTCAGTTATACCACCCATAACAACACTCACATCCGCATTGCTAATTTCTGTATTTGCAGTAGGTGTAAACGTTGCAGTCCACGTTATATTGTTAATGGTTTCGAGATTACTAATGCTACCTCCCACTAGTGTAATATCAGTTGACGAGAAACTACCAGAGGCAATTGCTTCAGGAAACACGATTGTCACTATTGGATTTGCATCACCGATTTTTAACGCAGCATCAGCAATAGTAATGGTTGCTCCAGTACCGTCGTATGCAGGCGCTTTAGTATCCACAGAAAGCGTGGGGGTTGTCGCAGCTACTGCACCATCGTTACCCGCAATATCAGTATAATTACTTGGTACAACCGTAATACTAGCTGCAGTGGTATTAATACCTCCATTTGTTGCTGTTGGGGTAAATGTAGCATTGTATACTGACCCTAAACCAGTTAACGATCCGAGTGTACCACCTGTCGTTACAGTATCCCCTGCTATAAAACCTGTTACGTCTTCATTGAAAGTAAAAGTAATAGCAGATGTTTCACCCGCTTTCACAGCTGCAACAGCACTTGTGATTGCCAATGTAGGCGCTGTCGTGTCAATAACGATAGCTTTTGTATCAGAAATAATGCCATTAGAAGTGCTAACCGTTGTTGAAACTAAGTTTCCAGCCGCGTCTGCTGCTGAGCCGCCCGTGGTGATTGCAGTTACCTTTAAATCAGTACTGTTGTCAGTAGAGCCAACAATATAAGCTTCTTGAATAGGTGTATTAAAAACCCTGTCTTTGCTGTATTTTTTGGCCAATGTAGCAGCTTCTCTGAATACACCACCTAAACGTATACCAACATCTTGACCATATAACAAGGCTTCTGGATGTTTTCTTAAAATTTCGTCACATGCAAAAAGTGCGGCATCTACCATCACGATAGGTTCTTTACCTTCTGGTGCTCTAATTCCTTTTTCTTCGGTTATTGGTGTAGGTGCAAATTCATGCAAATACAAACTCTCAGGGGTAGGGTCTGGTGCCTTCACCGCTCTATCAAAACTATCGGCTATTTCTCTTTTGCACTCGGCTTCGAGTTTTAATAAATTCAATTCTGATTCCGCTAAATCCAAAAGTATCTTTTTCAATTTTGGAAATGGATCATCGGCCAATTGCTTTTCTAAATCATCGCGGTACCACTCGCTTCGAACACCACTTGTATGGTGACCTAACAAAGGCACTTTCGCATGCAATAGCATTGGCTTTCTATTTTTTCTCACCCATTCAATGGCTGATTTTAAATCATCGTAACACTCAACAAAATCGCTACCATCGGTTCTAGCTCTTTTTAAGCCTTTAAAACCTGCGGCAAATTCATAGGCATCCATGGCACGCATTTCATCGCCACTGGCCGAAATGCCCCAATCGTTGTCTTGTACCAAATACAGAATGGGAAGTTCTTTTAAAACGGCCATTTGTAAGGCTTCACTCACTTCGCCTTCTGTCATACTACCGTCGCCAATACTGCATAGCACGATTGGTTTATCGCCATCTGGCAAAAGATTCTGACTTTCTTTGTATTTTATTCCATGGGCCATGCCCGTTGCTGGAATGGCTTGCATGCCTGTTGCGCTACTCTGGTGAGGCATCTTAGGCATATTGTCTCTTTTTAAAGAGGGATGAGAATAGTAAGTTCTGCCACCGCTAAAAGGGTCATCGGCCTTGGCCAACAATTGCAACATTAACTCGTATGGTTGCATGCCCATACTCAGTAGCATGCTCTCATCACGATAGTAGGGCGCTGCGTAATCGATGGATTTAAGTAAAAAACCAGCTGCTATTTGAATGGCCTCATGGCCTTTGCTAGTTGAATGAACATACTTTGTAATGGGTCTGTTTTCTTCATATATTGCAGCCATGGCTCTGGCTTTGCACATTAATGTATAGGCTTTTAGTAGGATATCTTTGGTAACCATTTTGGAGGTTAAATCAGGGTTAATTATTGCAATTGCAATGTTACGGAAAATTTAGATGGAGATTAAAATAAAATAATACCCCTTTTTACCCAATTTAAATTATTTTTGCCCCTTAACATACGATTCAATAAAATGAGCGATTTAAATCAATTAATGGGCATTTTCACAACTTTAACTCAAGAAAATAATATAAACCAAACAGCACAAAGCGGTGGTGGTTTTTTAAATATCATGTCAAATTTATTCGGAAAAAAATAACAATGGATTACTCACAATTACCTGAAGGCTTATATGCCGAAATGCACACTAACAAAGGAACAATCATCCTTACATTAGAGCACCTTAAAACCCCTTTAACTGTTGCCAATTTTGTTGGCTTAGCTGAAGGCAAACTACCAAACAAAGCAACACCTCCGGGAACGCCTTACTACGATGGTTTAACTTTTCACCGTGTGATTCCTGATTTCATGATTCAGGGTGGCGATCCAGGTGGCGATGGCCGTGGCGGTCCTGGATACCGTTTTAAAGACGAGTTCGACAGAACTTTAACCCACAGCGGTCCTGGTGTTTTAAGTATGGCCAATGCGGGTCCTGCTTCTAATGGCAGTCAGTTTTTTATTACCCATATTGCCACACCTTGGTTAGATGGAAAGCACACCGTATTTGGAAAAGTGATCGATGGTCAAACGGTTGTAGATGCGATTCAACAAGGCGATAGAATCGAAACTTTAACCATTATCAGAAATGGTGCAAGCGTTCAGGATTACGATGCAACGACCATTGCAACGGCTTCTGCGTTTATGTAATAATTTCACAATTTTTACGGACATGTTGGGACATGATATATCATGTCCCAACAAATTGTCTTTTATAATAATATGCTAGCAGATTTCCTTCTACCCAATCGAATTGAGGCTGGTTGCGATGAGGCTGGCAGGGGTTGTTTGGCAGGCCCAGTGTTTGCTGCCGCGGTTATTATTCCTGAGGGAGTAGTGATAGAAGGCTTGAACGACTCAAAGCAATTAACAGAAAAACAAAGGTTGCTTTTGCGACCGCAAATTGAAGCCCAATGTATATGGGCGGTGGCCAGTTTATCACCTAAAGAAATTGATGCTATTAATATTTTAAATGCATCGATTAAGGCCATGCACAAAGCCTTGGATGGTTTGAATCAAACGTTTGATCATATTGTAGTGGATGGCAACCGCTTTAAACCGTATAAGAAAATAGCTTATACCACGGTGATAAAAGGCGATGGTAAATTAAAAAGCATAGCGGCTGCCTCTATATTGGCAAAGACCCACCGCGATGAATACATGGAAAAATTAGCTTTGAAATTTCCTGCCTACCATTGGCAACAAAACAAAGGCTATGGAACGCTTAAACACCGCGATGCCATTCGACAATATGGGGCCAATGTGCACCACAGAATGAGTTTTGCCTTATTGCCTCGGCAGTTGGAGTTGTTGTAAATAAAAAACCCTCAGTTATTACCAAGGGTTATAAAATTAATTTGTGATTAGTATTTATTTAAAGAACAACAAGTCTCTGTATTTTGGTAATTTCCAAGAATCGTTGTCAATTAACTCTTCTAACTTATCGGCACTCTCTCTGATTTTTTCGAAGTAGGGTTTTACCTTGTCGCAATAAGCTTTTGCACGTTTATCGGCATGTGTTAAATTGTTGGCTTTTTTGCGTTCTTCAATCATTTTATTGTTGTTATCCCAAATAGCATTCACATTTTCTGAAATTTCTTTTGCAATTTCTTGTAATGATTTGGTAGCTGATTTCGCCTGACCAATTCTGCTCAATCCTTCGATAGCATCGACCAATTGTTTTTGATAATTAACAGCCGAAGGAATTACATAATTTTTCACCAACTCACCTAGAATACGGCCTTCGATTTGTACTTTTAACAAGTAGTTTTCGAATTTAATTTCTGTTCTTGCCTCTAACTCTTTTGGTGTGAAGATTTTATTGTCAATGAATAAATCGTGGGTCTTTTTGGTGTTATAAGCATCAAGTGCATAAGGCGCAGTTTTAATGTTTTTTAAACCGCGTTTTGCAGCTTCTTTCACCCATGCATCGCCATAACCATTGCCTTCGAAAATAATGCGCTTAGTAGATTTTACATAACCTCTTAAGATTTGCTCAATGGCTTCTGTTTTACTTACCTTCTTTTTAATCAAAGCATCAACTTCTGTTTTGAATTGGGCCAATTGATTCGCAACAATGGTATTCAATACAATGATGGCATTGGCGCAATGATCGCTTGAACCAACAGCTCTGAATTCAAATTTATTACCTGTGAAAGCAAATGGAGAAGTTCTGTTTCTATCAGTATTATCCAATAAGATTTCTGGAATACGGTAAACACTGATTGTTTTTTCGCTCACCTTAGTTGGTTTTTTCGCAGCCTTAGCGCTTTCGAATTGATTTAACACTTCTGATAGGGTAGAACCAATAAAGATGGACATAATGGCTGGTGGCGCCTCGTTAGCACCTAAACGGTGATCATTGGCAGCTGTTGCAATACTTGCTCTTAACAAATCATCGTGGTCGTGTACCGCTTTAATGGTATTGATAAAGAATGTAAGGAATTGTAAATTGTCTTGTGGGCTATGACCAGGTGATAATAAATTAACACCAGTATCGGTAACGATCGACCAGTTATTGTGTTTGCCCGAACCGTTTACACCTTTGAAAGGTTTCTCGTGCCACAATACTTTTAAGTTATGTCTGTTAGCTACATTTTGCATAACATCCATTAGCAATGAATTGTGATCGATAGCAATATCTGCTTCCTCGAACATAGGCGCACATTCGAACTGACCAGGGGCAACCTCATTGTGTCTGGTTTTTAAAGGAATACCTAATTTCAAAGCTTCTTGTTCAAAATCGGTCATGTAGTTGTAGACTCTATCAGGAATACTACCGAAGTAGTGGTCTTCTAATTGCTGACCTTTCGCTGGCATATTACCTACAAGGGTTCTACCTGCAAATACCAAGTCAGGACGTTGGTTGTATAATTCTGCATCAACTAAGAAATACTCTTGCTCGATACCCAATGATACTTTGGTGTTCTTAACTTTGGTATCGAAGTATTGACAAACATCGGTACTGGTTTTAGTAAGGAAGTTGGTAGATTTAATAAGGGGTGCTTTATAGTCTAATGCCTCACCGGTATAAGCAACAAACACAGTTGGTATACATAGCGTTTTACCACTTGCTTTTTCCATGATAAATGCTGGAGAAGAAGGATCCCAAGCGCTGTAACCACGGGCTTCGAAGGTATTACGGATACCGCCATTTGGGAAACTTGAAGCATCTGGCTCTTGTTGGACCAATGATTTACCTGAGAATGATTCCATACCAGTATCGATACCAGTTGGATCAAAGAATGCATCGTGCTTTTCTGCAGTCGATCCACGCAATGGTTGGAACCAGTGGGTGTAGTGGGTAGCACCTTTGCTAATGGCCCAATTTTTCATGCCTTCGGCAATTTGATCGGCCATTTTGCGGTCCATCGGTTTGCCTGTGTTTCTCGATTCTGTAACAGCTTTGATAGCTTCTTTGCTAACGAATTCTGTCATGGCTTGTGGCCCAAAAATGTTTTCTCCGAAATACTCTGAAATTTGTTTCATGTTTTTTCTTAAAGCGTTTTGTTGTTGAATTGATGAACCCATGGGTTTTTAATTTTGTTGCTGCAAAAGTATTCTTAAGAAATTGTAATTGAATCAAAATATTTGTCCAAATTGATATAAATATTATAAAATTGATTAAATAAGATGAAAAAAACAGAATTATTCGACATATTTGTATTAAAATACAAATAATATTAAAAAGCTTACCGAATATAGAATAGCAGAAAGTTACCAGATTTTAAAGGCTTTAACCGAAACTTGGAAAGCGATTTCCGAACTCAACGGATACATCAAAGCGGTTAAAAGTGATTTTAGCAATGCCGAGTTAAACTTATTGTTTATTTGTGAAGCTCGCAGTGCTATGGAGATAGATGGGTTTAATTTGGCTGCCATTCGTGTATTTGAAGCCAATGCCTCTGAAAATAGATTGAATGATTCAACAGCGCAACTCATCTTTGAAATGGCAAATATTGGTCAAAACTTAAAGCAAGTGAATGCCAACGCGCTGAGTTTAAATTTTCCTTTCGTGCAGAAGAGTAAGCGAAAGAAAATACAATTGCCTTTTTTAAAGAAAGAAATTAATACCTACTTAGATAGTAACAATACTCCAGACGCCTTGTTGTACATGGCTTTGCTACATGGTTACATTGCCTTGCAAAAGGATGAATTGAATTATCAAGCATTTTTGGCCAATACTATTTTTAACCATTGGATGAAGGAGCAAGGGCAAATGGAATGGCCTATTTTACCTATGTCTTTTACAATTAAAAATAATATGAAAAGGGCGGATGAATTACTGCATGATGCTTTCGAAGCGGATGATTTACAAGGCTGGGTGTTGTTTTTTTTAGGGATGGTTCAATCCGCTGCTATCACAGCACAAAAACAGTTAATAGAATTGACAACTTTGAAAAAGGTAACCAAAGAAATGATATTGAAGTATACCTTGTATCCTTTGCCAGTTAATGCGCTTGTGAGTTTGTTATTTGAGAAACCGTTTATTAAGGCAGCAGACTTAATGTCTACAATGAATTGTCATCGGCAGACAGCCGCTACTTACTTGAAACATTTAGAAAGCATGGGTTTGCTAATTGAGAAAAAATCAGGCAGGGAGAAACTCTATTTTCACAAACGTTTATTTGATGTTTTAATAGCGTCCTAGTTTTGTTAGTTTGGTTTGAATTTGTATTCGCTAGGATTGTCCGCTCTAATTAGCATAATAACCTCTATTGGCTTTGCAAATACCTTATCACTATTCCAGATATATAATTTGATACGCAAGTCTGATGTAAATCCCTTGATCACATCCTTTACTTTTAATGTTAGCAACTGACCGGGTTCCAAATACACCGAACGCCAATCGATTCTCTCTTCACCCTTATAAGTTTCTAAAACCAATTCCGCCCCATTAATAGTTGAGTCGATGAGCGGCTTAAATTCAATAAAATGGTAAGGTGTTTTAATAAGTGAATCTAATTTATATTGATAGGAAACTTTGCTCCATTCTGAAGCCGTATCGAATGCAAATTGAAGTTTAACAGGATCTGAATAGAGTTTTTTGGCACTTGATGACCTGGTTAAAGTCATGCAAGTATAAAGTAGGTTATCCTCGCGCGATTGCACAAATGGAAAGCTATTCTTTAAGGTGTAATGCAATTGTGGTGCAAGTTGGTTGCATATAACAGCATCGTAATCTATTAAATATATTTGAGCAATGTTTTTAAGTGTATCGGTAACTGTAATGCTGTTTTGGAAGTTGTGTTTTTTCAAATAGTATGCGATATAATGCGAGTTTCCCGACCAAATGACCAAGGTTTTACCGGGCTTATTGTTTTTTAAATTTGTCTGACTTTGGAGCACAAATTTTTCAATTGGTTGGTAGTTTCTCAAACTATAAAATCTATTTTCTACAATTAGAACATAGCCACTGTAAATGCCTAGAAAAAGTATCAATGAAATTTTGAAATACTTTTTAAAATAATTGATACCGTTGCCTCCCAGAATAAGAAGATAGGGTGTGCAAAAGAATAAGGCAGGCGCTTGTAAAACTGGGGCACTTATGATGGAATAACTATACAAAACGGCAATAGGAAGAAGTATCAGTAGTAATAGAATTGGCTTTGTTTTTTTACTTTTACACTTTACTACAATGCCCAAACCAAAGAGTAGGACGCCTACAATTAACGATACATAACTGCTATTGAAATACTGATATATGAATCCAGAAAAGAAGTTAATTGTAGGGGTCGATAACCAGTCTAAACCACCCATCCCTAATTGGTGAATGGTGATTCCAATATGAGGTATAAAACAAAGTATTGCTGCCAATACTGAAAAATAAAAATAGCGACTGTGAAAGCGTTCGTAATAGAAAACATAAAAGCAAAATAGGATGATAAGGCTTTGTAAAAAACTAAAGTAGTGCGCATAAAACGCGCCTAATGTAAATATAAACAAGTATAAATACGGCAGTTTGACTGAAGGATGGTTTTTAATTTTAAGACAAAAATAAACAATGCCTAAAGTAAAAAATAAGCCAAAACTATAAGGACGCGCCACTACAATTTGACTGATATAATAACTTTGGAAAATGAAAATAATGCATGCTGTAATGGCTGCATAGCGATTGAAAAACGAAATACTTATCTGATAAATTAAATAAAGACTGCCAATTCCTGCCAATACAAATGGCAGTTTTAATATCCACTCATGGATACCGAACCAATGGATTAATGCGTATAAAAATAATTGTACCCCAGCCGGATGACCGTCGGGCATTATGCCTTGTTGAATGAGTTCGTTAAAATTGCCAAAACGACATCTATCCATTGCACTCAATTCATCATGTGAAAACGGAATTTTAAAAAAGTCGTAGAAAAGCACCAATCCTTGTAAAAGCACCAGTACTAATAGCGGCCAATTGTTTTTTAGTTTAGTCCAAATCATTGCATTCCATGGCTAATAAGAAACCTGAGTCGAAAGATATACTTATAAAATCTGTCGTTGAAACTTTATTACTGCTGCTGGTGGAATAGGGGAACTTCAGATCGGTGTTTGTAAGGTTCCAATCGAGATTAGTGGTGACTATATTTTTTACCTCATTTAAGGGTAGTAAGGAGAAATTTTCACCTTTGTTTTTGTGCTTTTTGAAGCCGGAATCGATGGCGTATATTTTTGAGTGATCATCTAACATTACCATATTGATTTGTTTGTGATAACGCGCAAGTATGCCAATATTATTCAAATAATGGTCGCTGCGCTTGCCAGTGGCCCATATAATATTGACTGCAGCCATTCCTTTTTTTATCAAATATTCAATGCCCTTTTCAAGGTCGGTTTTGTTTTGGTCGGGGGTAAATTCAATGCGCGTATCTGGAGGTATCATATCACGAAGACTCTCCATGTTGAAGCCATCAAAATCGCCTAATGCAACATCGAATTTAATACCTAGTTCTAATACACGACTAAGTGCACCATCCAATACCACAATAAAAGGACTCCACTCCAGTAATTGGTTGAGTAAATCCATAGAACAAGCTTGACCATTGGCTATGATTAATGCGGGTTCCTGACCTTCTCTTACGATGTGGTGTGATGACATTTATTTATTTACATTGAAGACAGTGCTTTCAGTTTTACCTTCGGTTTCAATATTAATGATATAATTTCCGCTTTGCAATGTTTCGATTGCAAAACTATTTATACCTGCTATTAACTTTCCACTTTGTATTAGTTCTCCCAACATATTGTAGATGCTATAATTGGCCACATTGTATGGCGTATTTAATTCAATATTTAATAGATTGGTTGCAGGTACAGGAAAAATTTGAAAAAGTGAATTCGTTTTTAAAGAATTTTTCAAACCAACATTGTAATTGTTTTTGATAGTAGCCTTGAATACACCACGACCATGCGTGAAAAAATAGATATCTTTTTTATTAACACTTACTTTGATACTGCTTACAACAACATTCGGAACGCGGGGGTCCTTAATCCATGTTGTACCACTGTCTTCGGTAACATACAGACCGAAATCGGTCCCTGCAAAAATAACTTTTTCAGGATTTATAGGATCGCATTCCACCCAATTGACAGGTAAGCCTTTCGGTAAATTACCACTGATGTTTTTAAATTTAGGTGTTCCGGAAAGCATATTGATACCTTTGTATAATCGGCCAGAATCGTTGATACTACTATAGGCTAAATATACCCTATCGCGGTAGCCTGGAATCACTTTAATGCTATTGCAAAACGAACTTTTAATTGCATTAGGCAGTTTAGCGTAAAAGTTGATGAGTTTAGGTTTGGCATTTAACATTGAATCGAATCCCATTAAACAATTACTGCCCCCTGCATAAACTGCAGGATTTGCATCGTATGAGGAATTGGAAGCAAACAGTTTTCCATTAGTGATACTGCCTAACTTGGTAAAATTATTGCCGCTGTTTTTACTAATTAATAAGTTTAAACCTGCTGGATATATCACCCAATCGCTGTTGTATTCGCTCACATCATATGGTTGTATGAACCATATACCTGCACTACCTGATGGCAAGTTTTTACTAATGTTATTATCTACGAGTCCTTCTCGTCTGACAACTACGCCATTTTGATAGGATAAATAACGGGTGTCTTCTAGTGCATTGTGATAAAAAACATAAGCACCATCTCCACCGAAAATGCGGTTGAAATCTGTTGCTCCACTGATGCTCTCATTGGTGCCATTGTCTTGACAACCGCCCATAAAATTATTGCTATGAGGTGATACTGCACCAGAATAAAATTGGGTTACATTAAAACCATTGTTGAGTGATTTAAATTGGGAAAAATTATTCCATTTATAAATACAAATACCGCCATCACAACCAACCAACAATTCAGAGTCATTCATGTTTTGTGCAACATGGTGATCAGCATGCATGTCATTTGCTTTGTCCCAAGAATTACCGCCATTATTACTATAACCAGCATCTAATGATGCAATATAAATACTGTTACTGTCATTAGATTTAACTGACATGGTCAAACAATACCAAGTGAAGTTAAATTTAACGATGCCATTAGGATTAGATTTAAGTGTGAATGTTTTACCAGTATCGCTCGATTTATAAAAACCATTTAATACACCAGAGTAACCATTGTCTACACCTGAAATAGCGGCATATACCACGTTTGGAAATTCTTTACAATAAGCCAATTCTCCTCGGGCAGTTGAACTCGAATTGATTGAACTAATTTTAGCAAAAGTGCCTAAGTTTCCGTTAGCTGATCGGTAAACTCCTAGGCCTTTAACAGCGAATAATACATTGCCATTTGGTAAAACTTCTAGGTCATTAATTTCTGTAGTAGTTGCGTATACTTTTGAAAATGTTATACCAGCATCTTTGCTTCTCCAAAGTCCAGCAGAACCAGTAGAAACGTAAAGCACATTGGTATCCTTTGGTGAACATTTGATACTCCAACAAACATTAAAATTCGCGTTATTAGTAGCACTTAATTGCGAAAAAGTGTTTCCTCCATCAATCGATTTAAACACCCCTGCACCAATAATATCTGCACTGTTCCCGCTGCCTTCACCTGTGCAATAATAAATAATATTGTGTTGAAATGGATTTTGATCCATACCGGTTACAGAAGGACTTATCTGTTGGTCATTGATAACGCGCCATGAAATACCCTTGTTGTCAGAAATAAAAATCCCACCAGAGACGCCACTAGCAATTATACGGTTAGGATTACTTAGGTCTGTAATCATCCCTCTAGTTCTTCCGGCAATATTATTTGGGCCTACTTCAGCTAAATTAAGTAAGGCATCAGAGGTGGCTCTTTTGATTGATTGCGGCATCCAGTTGTAATGTGTTAAATCGGGCATCACATTGGTGCCATTGGTTTTGATATAAAGCAGTTGTTCTTGATAACCAGGATGGGCTGCCTTTTCAGATTTGCTAGTTTTAGTCGTAAATTTGCTGCAACTGAACAATAATAAAAGCGCAAAGGGAAACAATAAGTGATATTTTTGTATAGACATAAAGATACAAAAGTAATTCAATCGTGTTTAAAATAAAAGATGCAAAAGTTACAACTCCCAATATCAGCCGTCTTATTTATTTGTTTAATCGCTTGCTCGGCTAAAACAAACAATAATTCAACAAACGTTGTTAGCAATAAATCAAATATGAATGATAGTAATTTAAAAAGAGATACCGCCACCTTTGCAGGCGGTTGTTTTTGGTGTATTGAAACCACAATGGCGCGTCTCAAGGGTGTTGATACCGTTATTAGCGGGTATACTGGCGGTAAGACAAAAGATCCCACGTACAGAGAAGTATGTTCGGGTTTTACTGGTCATGCTGAAGCAGTTCAAATAATATACAATCCTGATATAGTTGATTATAATACGTTGTTAACGGTGTTTTTTACGATGCATGATCCAACCCAATTGAACAGACAAGGAAATGATGTTGGAACGCAATACCGCTCTGCTATCTTTTACAATAGTCAAGCTCAAAAAGACAGTGCCGAAGCTTTTATTAATAAATTGACCATTGATAAAGTGTTTGATAATCCAATTGTTACCGAATTGCAGCCACTTTGGTGTTTATTATAACGCAGAAGATTATCACCAAGATTATTACAATCAAAACAGATTGGAAAACAGTTATTGTACGGCCGTTATCGACCCTAAAGTCAGTAAATTAAGAAAGACTTTTAGTCATTTGCTTAAAGATTAATTGTTCTTGCGAACACCAAATTCACGCATTTTCTGATCTTGGTATTTTTGATTTTCAACATCAAAAATATGTTTATTCTCATCTGTATTATTTTCGTAATACCTTGACATGGCATTTGAATAATCAGGGTATTTCTCCAAATACCTAGCTTCTATAAGCGTTCTATAAGGCATAAAATACATAATGGCAAAGCACACCATCCAAATAAAGTAACGCAGGTTATGTATGAATTCAATTTTGCGGGTAACAAGTTGAACAATAACTAAAAACATGAGGCCTAGAATAATAGTTAAGCCGCTAACCATAAGCATTGCATTAGCGCCAGGCCATAGCATTAATTTAAATAAAAGACCTGACAGTATGTTACTTAATATGATTCCTAAAATTGCGCCCATGGTAATTTTGAGGGCATTTAAATCTTGATAAGTCGACTTGCTAAAAATTTTATAAATATGTTTATTGTTAAGCAATAAAAAACCAAAAAGAAAATATAAAATAGCCAACAGCATACTCGAAAATATGGCGATTGTATTTGTTATTTCTGTAAAACCATTTAAAATAAAAATGGAAGAAACAAAAATAATAACAAGCAGTATAATTTCAGTTTTGCGCATGCAATCGAATGTTTAAAGTGCAATACAGAAGCCCAAGTTCATTCTTAATTGAACACCCCTTTGATAAGGTGAAATTAAGCCAATATTGAGTTCTTCATGGTGGTCTCCTGCTACAGGTATATAAACACCGCCTCCCAATGATAAATCAAGGTAAATATTTTCGAAAACAGATTTTCTTAAACCCATCATATAACCAAATGCAACTGTTGATGCCATTCTATTTTCATTGAGTGTATTTGTTTTAACAGAATAAGGATTATAGGTTGTAGTATAGGTTGTTTCAGTGTATTTCATCGACAATGTCTTGAAAGCAACAAATGGCCCTATCCATACATTTTTAATATAGTTGTTTGGTTTTCGGTAAAAGCGGTATTGTCCTTCAACCTTTACTCCATTCATATCTGAATAACCCTCATTTTTCAACTTATACAAACCAGGATTGGTAGATGTATAAAAACCAACTTGTGTATAGAATGATTCTTTATGAGCAGTTGCTTTTTCATAACCCATTTCAAAGCCTCCAACCATTAATGGAACGGGCACAAAGTGAATCATTTTATTAAAAGGGGTATTGCGCGTAACTGCACTGTATTCTTTTTGCGCGAATGCAGTAGAAGAAATAAATACAGTTAAAATGATAAAATTTAAAATCCTTAAGCCTTTCATAATTCAAACTTAAGCGAATTAAACTAAAAACCAATCATTACATAAAAGGAATTTTTACGACTTTAGCTTTGAGTGCTTTGTCTCTCACCTCAATATAAATCTCAGAATCAAGCGCATTAAAAGGCGAATTAACGTAACCCAAACCGATCGCTTTTCCAAGCGTAGGAGATTGTGTTCCTGAGGTTACTTCACCTATAGTGTTGCCTTGGGCATCTTTGATCATATAATGTTGACGAGGAATACCACGGTCAATCATTTCGAAACCAACCAATTTTTTCGAAACCCCATTGTCTTTGAGTGATTTGTGGTAAGCGCTGTTCACAAAGTCTTTTGTAAATTTTGTAATCCAACCTAATCCAGCTTCAATTGGAGACGTGGTATCGTTGATATCGTTGCCATATAAGCAAAAGCCTTTTTCTAGTCTTAAGGTATCTCTGCAACCTAAGCCTGCAGGAAGAATTCCGAATTCAGCACCTGCTTCAAAAACAGCATCCCATAATTTTTTGGCGTCTTTATTCCAAACGTATAATTCGAACCCGCCTGCACCAGTATAACCAGTATTAGAAATGATAACATCTTCGCAGCCACCAATCGTACCTGTTTTGAAAGAATAGTATTCCATTGAAGACAAATCTACTTCTGTTATTTTTTGAAGTGCTTTTATAGCATTAGGTCCTTGAACTGCCAATAAACTTAATTGATCACTAATGTTTTCCATCTGAACACCAAAAGTGTTATGAGATGAAATCCAATTCCAGTCTTTTTCAATATTTGAGGCATTTACTACTAAATAGTATTCAGTATCACTGTTTTTATAAACCAATAAATCATCCACAATACCACCAGTGTTATTTGGTAAACAGCTGTATTGAACCTTTCCGTCTACTAATTTGGAAGCGTCATTGCTGGTAACCAACTGGATTAAATCTAATGCTTTCTCACCTTTCAAAACGAATTCGCCCATATGAGAGACATCAAATACACCAACACTGTTGCGCACTTGATTGTGTTCCAGAATTAAGTTACTGTATTGAACCGGCATATTAAATCCAGCAAATGGCACCATTTTGCCACCAAGAGCAATGTGTAAATCGTTAAGTGCAACTAATTTTAGAGCTTGTGTATTGTCCATATGGCGGCAAAGATAATTGAATATTGGAATTAATTTTCAATTTGCACTTTGAAGTAACATTGAAAAACCACTAAGGTATAAGCTTTGCCTCGTTCCACCATTGGTCCATCTGCGCTAAGCCAACAGTTCGTAAATCAAGGTTAAGTTCTTCTGCTTTTGCTTCTATGTGGTTGAAACGCTTTATAAATTTTCGATTTGTTTTTTCAAGGGCATCGTCTGGATTGATATTGCTAAAGCGCGCATAGTTCACCAAAGAAAACAACAAATCACCTAATTCATTTTCTTTTTCTTCATCAGATACGGCTTCCTTAAATTCTATTAATTCTTCGTCAACTTTGGCCCATACTTGTTCTTTGGTATCCCAATCAAAACCCACTTGGGCTGCTTTCTCTTGCATACGATAGGCTTTTACTAAGGCTGGCATCGATTGAGGGACCCCGCTTAAGACAGATTTTTTTTCATTGCCTTTTTCTTTTAGTTTAATCTGTTCCCAATTTTGTTTGACAACATCGCTGTTCTCAGCAATCACCTCGCCATAGATATGTGGATGTCTGCGAATTAATTTTTCACATAATTGGGTCAACACATCTTCAATATTAAACTGCTTTTTTTCTTCTCCGATTTTTGCATAAAAAACAATGTGTAAGAGAATATCACCGAGTTCCTTTTTGATTTCCTCAGCATCGTTTTTTAGAATTGCATCGCTAAGTTCATAAGTTTCTTCTATGGTTAAGTGTCTAAGCGATTCGGTGGTTTGTTCCTTATCCCAAGGACACTTCTCTCTTAGTTCATCCATTATGGTTAAGAGTCTTCCAAAGGCTTCTAATCTTGCGTCGGTATGCATGGGTCAAAATTACATTTTTATTTTAAGCCTGCGACTGAATTAAAATAGTTTGCCAAATTTTACCTTCCACCTAAATTTTGTGAAGGATTCATTCCCCCTAATGTCAATTCTTTGGAT
Source organism: uncultured Bacteroidota bacterium (assembly GCA_903953615.1). GTDB lineage: Bacteria > Bacteroidota > Bacteroidia > NS11-12g > UBA955 > JABMMZ01. The sequence goes on along the minus strand of CAJBKH010000397.1, from coordinate 4,008 downwards.
ACTGTATAGGTGTTTTAATTTAAGCTTATTAATCCTGTTGCCAATGCGCATGGCATAAAGGATACCAGTATTTTTGAATACCTTGCTTAAAGCACTGAATTGCGCATTGTTTTTCTTTGGGTAAGCGCCATAAGTATATGCCCAAACAGGCTCTATAGGAATTGTAATACCATTAAAACTAGCTAAACATTTTTGAACTTCAGCTTCCCAAAGCTTTGGTTCAAGGTCCATTAAACTAACATGCTTTTCGCTGTGATAGCCATATGTTGCGAAATCTTGCATTTCGATAAGTTGGCTTGTCGTAAGAAATTCTTGTTCCTGATTGTCATGCATTAATTTCTTGCCGACAAAGTCACCAACTAAAAAGATTGAAAAAGGTATTTTAAGCGCTTTAAAAATAGGATATGCAATTGTATAGTTATTAAGATAGCCGTCATCGAAAGTGATTAATAAAGGCTTTTCAGGCAGCGGTTCGTTTTTTTTAATAAAGTTGGTTAATTGTTTAAGAGAGATAAAATTATAATGTCCCTTTAACCAAATCAGTTGCATTTTTAATTGTTCCTCAGAAACAGTTAGAAAATCTGTTTCCAATTTGGCAACCTTGTGATACATTAATACACGGAGTCCACTCATTTTTTTGAATTTAATTCATGTAATTTTAAATACTTAACAACATGGTACCAAGCACTTAAATAACTCCATATAAAACCCGCTTTACCATTCATGAAATTTCTGTAAACAAAAAAGTGCTTTAAAAAATAGAAAGGAAAACTTGCAACTGTTAACATTAAAGATCGGCTTTTACCCTTTTCTTTTAACTTAATAGCGCCGATACTGGTGTACTGGTTAAATTTGTCAAAATAGTGTTTTAAGTCTTTATAACTATAATGTAAAACGACATTTTTTAATGCGCTAATAGGTCCATTAATCCTTACTTTCTCGTGTACCTTGGCATCATCAAAATTTCCAGATAATTTATTGAATAAGCGAAGATGTTTAAAATTACTTTCTTTACCATGAAGAAAAACTTTGCCTAAAAAGACATGCCGAATGGGAATAGTATAGCCCACTTTAGCTGTGTTTTTAAAATCAATTGATAGTATTTCTTTTATTAATTCATCACTTAGCACCTCATCAGCATCAATGTTAAGAATCCATTGATGTGCGGCCTTACTCACTGCAAATTGCTTTTGTGTGCCAAAGCCATCAAAAGCGCGATTAAATATTTTACATCCAAATTGTTCAGCAATTTCCAAAGTGTTATCGGTGCTATTATCATTCACAAATACAATATCATCGCACCAATGAAGTTTAGGAAGTGATAATTGAAGATTATCAGCCTCGTTCTTGGCAATAATAATAACTGAAATGGACATTGGACGGCTCAAAATTGCAGAAAACTAATGAGATTATAAAAATTAAATCAAGATTAGCACAGAACCATTGTCAGCTTTTAGATAAAAAGAACACTAGGAATCCTTTCTCTTTTTAGGATTGATTAAACTATCTGAAGGTAGCGTAGTTTCCATTTTTAAACGAATGCCTTTTGCCCAATCGACTAAAGCAGTTTTTTGTTCATCTGATAATTTTGCATTGCCATGAATGATTGTGTAGGAAGACAGGGGCATCTCACTTTCTTCGACTTCTTCAATTACCTCTTCTAATTTATGGTATTGGCGATAATAGGGATATTTGGCAAACTCATCAAAATTCAATTTGCGTTTTCCTTCTTCAACATGGTCGTTTAACCACCATGCCACAGGTTGTATATTGGCATACCAAGGATAAACGGTTTTATTGCTGTGACAGTCATTACAAGCAGTTGTCAAAATAGCATCAATTGGTTCAGGCACACTGTAAATACTTGCAATACTATTCACTTTTATACCACTTTCATTTTTAGCAGGTTTGAAGAATTGCATAATTATGAGCAATACTGCTAAGACTAGTAAGGATTTTTTAAGAATGTTTTTAAATTTCATAATGAAATTCAAAATTAGATAAAATTTTGAGTGATAAAATATGATTTATTACCGGATTAAAAATAAAACACCTTTGGTGTAGCGGGTCGCTGTTTTTTTACCCTTATAGCTGATGTAATATACATAATAATCGGTAGGGCAAGGTTTTCCTTGATAAGTGCCATCCCATCCAATTTTTGAATTATCGCTATAAAATACCTTTTCACCCCATCGATTAAAAATGGCCATAGTTGATTTTGCAATTGAGGTAGATTCTATTTTGAATACATCATTCATCTCATCGTCATTAGGCGTGAAAGCAGTTGGCAATACAATGGTTACAGTATCTATCACGCATATATTAACATAAAAACTATCTATACAGTTGCCAATGTTTTTAATGGTGAGTTTTACTTTGTAATTTTCTTTTAGACCATCAAATAAATGTGAAGGATTGGTTGTTGGGTCGTATGGTATAATCGTACCATCTCCAAAATCCCAAGTGCCTGATGTGCCGCCATCACTTAAATTAATAATTTGTAGTTCCGCATTGTTGCTATATAAGCATCGATCGTTTGGAGAAAAAGAAAAATAGGCGCGAATATTACTAAACCCAGGAATGTTAACACTTGTATCGTATTTACAACCTGTGATTTTATTGGTAACAATGGCCTTGTATGTATTATTAACGGGCGCATTAATCAACGAAGTGGTTTGTGGTGGTATGGTGTTCCACAAATAACTGTAAGGCCCATTACCCTTCATTTTTAAATCAATGAAACCTTGATTGCCATAACACTGAATAGGACTCGTTGTACTTGAACTGTACATTTGCGGATGTACATAAATTAGTTGCTGCTGCATAACAGAGTCACTGCAACCATCTTTAAGCGTGGCAGTATATAATTTGGACGTGGTTGGAGAAACAAAAATGGCACTCACATTGGTTGAACCTGTGCTCCATTTTAAATCATAATTATTCGTTCCGCCACTTGATTTTGTACTTAATGTTACTGTTGAGCCAATACAAATTGTATCCTTATCTGATAAAAGTTTCAGCTTTAAAGTATCACCAATTTCAACATCTAATACATCTTGGTTAATACATTTACCTGTGCCATAAACATATTTTAGTCGGTGCAAACCAGTACCTGCTTTGCGTGGATTGAAAGTAGTACCACTTGTACCTAAACCAGTAAAAGTGCCACCAACAGGGGTGAGATTAACCGTGATGGTTGTATCTCTGAAACAATAATATTGCGAAAGCCCATTAATTTTAACAATTGGCAATGCATTCACTTTGATTCTGATAGTGTCTTGACAACGACCTGGAAGACTGTATAAAATTAAATGTGTGCCAGCGCCAGCCAAAGCGGGACTAAAAATACCTGTAATAGCATTTGTAATTCCTTTGCCTATAAAGGTTCCTTTTTTCTCGCCATTGTATAACTGAAAAGTATTATCAGCAATACAGAATATGGTATCTTTTTGAATATTAGCCCTTGGATAAATTTGAATAATGATAGTGTCTTTACAGCCATTACCATCGCCAATTAATTGATGAAATGTTCCCCTTCCGGCCAATGCGGGACTAAACTTTTGATAGTACACTGAATTGCCAACAATGGCATTGCTGCCTGTAAATAATAAATTCCAAGGATCATTAAAGACATATTGATAACGCAAATAATAACTTGTATCACTCACACAATTCTTAATAGTATCTTTATAAAAACGAGAATATCGCAAGTACATTATCTTGTTATCTTTACACCCTGTTAAAGTTGTATAGGTTAAATTGACTTGTACAAAGGTGCTTTTACCAGGTACTTTAAAAGTATCTGCATCGAATATGCCAGCGATAGGGTCGACAATTCCTTTTCCTGACCATCTTCCACCGGCAGGCAATCCAGCAGGAAGTGTTCTCTGACCAGCATCTGGACACGCAATTTCATCCCAGCGCGCATCAACGTCTTTGATGTATCTTTTAACGGTGTCTCTACAACCATTAATCGAATAAATATATAATTTATTGCCAGCACCAGCA
>CAJBKH010000396.1 GCA_903953615.1 uncultured Bacteroidota bacterium | reverse complement strand
TTGATCTTTTGCTTCCCTAATCTCCAGCATTTCACCAGAGCTTGTCTCCGTCCATTTCCCCACTAAATTTTTCATAGTCAAAGGTAAGTCATTTGGAGGAGGATAGGTTGTATAAGACTATTAATAAAAATCAATGGCCTATAAAAGTCAAGGGCGCCCACAAAAACATACCATCTGGTATGTTTTTCAAAACCTTCCTATTTAAATTTTTGCTCTTCAAAACGGGTGAATATCTCGTTCAGAATGCATTTGAATATCAGCGCTAATTCTGTTAATTTCGCAACAATAATTACAAGCATGCCAACAAAAGAAGATTTAAAAACACTGGTAGATTCTGCCTTCAATTTTACAGGCGACAGTATTGTTTTGGGTACCGCCAAATTGGGTGAAGAAATTCTTGAGAACACTTTGGTTAGAATTCCATTGAAAACCTTTAACCGACATGGTTTAATTGCTGGTGCCACTGGTACTGGCAAAACCAAAACCTTACAGAACATTGCAGAGAAATTATCTTCACATGGGGTGCCAACTTTGTTAATGGATATCAAAGGTGACTTGAGTGGTATCAGTCAAGCGGGCAGCAGTAATCCTAAAATTGAAGAACGCCATGCTAAAATTGGCTTACCATGGCAAGCCAAAGGTTTTCCTACTGAATTGCTTTCCATTTCGGGCGAAAAAGGCGTGCGTTTGAGGGCTACCATTTCTGAATTCGGCCCTGTATTGCTCTCTAAAATTTTAGAAATAAACGATACCCAAAGTGGTGTATTGAGTTTAATATTTAAATACTGCGATGACAATAAATTGCCTTTGTTGGACATTAAAGATTTAAGAAAAATTTGCCAATACATACAAACAGATAAAGGCAAAGACGAGGTTGAAAAAAATTACGGATTGGTAAGTTCCGCTTCGGTAGGTGCTATACTCCGCAACTTATTAGAAATAGAACAACAAGGCGCTGATGTGTTTTTTGGAGAACGCAGTTTCGATGTCAATGATTTATTGCGCAGAGACAGCAATGGCAATGGATATTGCAATATTTTGCGTTTGGCCGATTTGCAAAGTAAACCCAAATTATTCTCTACATTCATGTTGTGTTTATTGGCCGAGATATACGCTACTTTCCCTGAACGTGGCGATATGGACAAACCACAATTGTGTATCTTTATTGATGAGGCCCATTTAATTTTTAATGAAGCATCGAAAGCATTGTTAGATCAAATTACCACCATTGTTAAACTCATTCGTTCGAAAGGTATTGGCTTGTTCTTTATCACCCAAGATCCAACCGATGTGCCAGAAGATGTGCTTGGACAATTGGGTATGAAAATGCAACACGCATTAAGAGCATTTACTGAAAAGGATAGGAAAGCCATTAAAACAGTTGCAGAAAATTTTCCGCCTTCCGATTTTTATAAAACATCCGATTTATTAACTGCATTGGGTATTGGCGAAGCACTGGTAACTGTGCTTAACGAAAAAGGCATTCCTACTCCACTCGTGCACACTTATCTTACTGCACCACAAAGTAGAATGGACATTATCAGTCCTGCCGAAATGGATGCATTGGTAAGTCAGTCTCAATTGGTGCGCATCTACAACGAAGAAATGGACCGTGAATCGGCCTTCGAAATATTGACCAAAAAGCTTGAGGCGCACGAACAAGCTGCGAAAGAAGAAGCCGAAGCCAAGGCCGAAGCAAAAGAAGAAAAGAAAGCCAGTAACGAACCTTCCACCGTCGAAAAAGTTTTGAATAACAGTGTTACAAAAATTGTGATACGCGAAGTGGCACGTGGTTTATTAGGTGTTCTTGGTATTAAATCGGGCACACGTAAAAAATCGAATGGTTGGTTCTAAATATTAAAACTTCCTAAAATGAATCAAGCTTTTTTAAACCAAATCAACCAATCTTTAATCCAATCGATTAAGGCGAAGTACAGCATGGACGATGCCAAGGTATTAGCTGTTAGCGAAGCTGGAAAGGCTTCTATTATCAATAGTTTAAAAAGCTTTGTGATAAAAAATGGCACAACAGAAATTGAAGCCGTGCTTTTAAATAAAAGGAGTTTTAATGGCACCGCACTTCAAAAATTTTGCTTTCAAAATTTCGAAAAAGACATAGCGGATAAACGCATATTGAGTGTTGAACAAACCAATGAGGTAGCCGAGTTTTCCATCAATTATTTAATTGATCAATTTAAAACAGGTTTTAACGAGTCAAGTAATAGCAGAGACTTAGACGGTATCTGCAAATTTCTAGACATTGACAAGAAACTGCTTAATTTAGTCAATTCACCAGTAGGCAAAATACTGGGCAAGTTTTTTAAATGACGAAATAAATTGTCTGTTTGGAATAAAACCAAGGCGGTTGTATATTGCACCCCATCAATAGGTGTATGTAAAGGCTTGGTTTTACTGAAATCTACTACAAAAAATGAAAGACTCTTTTAGCAATAATATTTCCGTATCAAGTTTTAAAACCACTTTGATTATTTCCGAAATCGTTATTACCGCATTGGTACTGATTGGATTTTATTTAATCTTCAATCAATTTTCTAAAAAGGACAAAGCCTTTAAAAACAAGCAATAGTTTACTGTGGTGTTGTAGTGCTAGCGGGCGCTGCTGGTGCAAGAATCGCAGCAGGTTTAGCCTTTTTCTTTTTTCTAATTCTATTGAATTCTTTGGTATAAACTAAACCCACACCAGTGGTATTAATGGGTGTATTTAAAACCGTTGTATTAACAGAATTGATATTCGAACGCGTGTAGGCTTTCACCCTTAGGTTACCTTTTTTCGTTATCTTGTATTCAATGTTGATGTTAGGACGCGTGCTCAGATTACTATAGCTACCATCGAAAATTAATTTATCATTGAAAAATTTGCTGCTCAGCGCTACACCATATTCGGCTGGTAAATAATAATTGCCATTTTTATATATCACATTCACTTTCCAATTCGGATCTATTTTATTCAACCAATTACTCAATTGTGCAGACAACAAATCGCTACCGGCACTTGATAACGCTTGACCACCTGCATTGGTTAAGCCCGCGTTATTTTGTGCAAAATTGGGTGTAATAAATTGTTTCATAATTAACAAACTAAACACTTGTCTGCTCACCTCTTCTTTATCGGCTCTGACACGGGCAATGATGGATGACAATTGCACCATAACATTGCTTGGCACCTCAGATTGTAGTTTTGGAAAATTGATTCCAAAAGCAATGTCTGGCGTAAACAAATTACCTTTGATGTACAACTCACTTTCTGCAGTTATATCGGGCACTGTGCTGTTGGTATTTAAAGTAACTGCAGCTAACAAGGGTTGAGAAGTTGTTTTTTCTGAATTGTAAGCCACCAAATTCAATTGGGCATTGAGCGGATCGCCAAACCAAGTAATGGTTCCTCCTGGTCTAATAAAAAATGGTTTGTTGTACAAATCGAATGCAGTGAACAAATACTTTCCCTTCGAAACGGTATAGGTTCCAAACATATAGAAATCGGCACTCTTAGTCATTTCCATTTTTATGTTGCCATAACCATTACCGGAAATTTTATCACCTAAACTTTCATCAAAAATAATTTCAACATTGGCATCGGTGGTCGCTTCAATATCCATTACAAGCGAGTGAATAGGGAAATCATCTTCTGATTTCTTCACCCTTTTTTTAGCGCTTTTGAAATGCACGTATGCAGGAAAGCCGCTTGCATCGCCATCGCTTATTGGCAAATAAAAATAAGTACCAGGCATTGTTTTGGCATCAATCTTTATATCCAAATTATCAAATGGCCCTTTGAAATAAGCATTGCCACTAGCATAGGCAGTGCCATAATACAAGCTATTATTGGCAGCTGTTGTATTCATCATAAGGAAATTTTTGAACTTGGTGATGCCTAAATCTAAATTGAAATTGCTAAATTCCTTGTGGTTGATACTGCCTTCAACTGTTCCACTGTTACCGCGGCTATCGCGAACACTAAATTTATTGATAGTAAAAGCATTGTTTGCGCTTGTTATTTTGGCATCAAAAGCAATTGGAATATTTAAATAATCTACCAACATTTTAGCCCCTTTGATATGCACATCACCTGTTAGTATGGGGTGTTCAAAACTACCTTTTAAACTTAAATTATTTGTATAGAATTGCCCATGCATATTGCTTACCAAATCGACTAGGAAGGGTTGAAATACTTTTATTTCTGAAGGAGGTAAACTAATATTCAAATCCATGTTATTGGATTTACTTTTAAAATCGACAATGCCTTTAACAGACAGTGAATCAAGCATTCCTCCAGTGACCGTAATATTGACATCTTGTATGACTGGATTGGCAGTGCTTGTTGAAAGTACTGCTAAATCACCAATCGTATCATTGCCAATTACTAAATTAACAACCCTTAGATTTGACGTAAAGATTGGTTTGTCATCAATTACTTGGTAGACCATTTGTCCTTCTGAAACACCTGCCAGTAATGGCATATCGCTCTTCTTTAAAATTTTGTTAATGCTACGCAAACCAAAATCATTCACATTGATATCGAATTGGTTTGCTGAATTTTTTCCATACTCCCCAACAATATAGATGGTTTGGTTGTTATTCACTAAGGTGAAATTATTCAATTCAAATTTATCATTGGTAAACAAAAGGGAGGCCATTCTGTCTAATTTCCACTCATCATTTTCGAGCGTAATATTCGATTCAGAAAGCTGTAAAGTGATACTATCATTGCTAAACACAATACTTCCACCAGCATTTAAACCAAGGGTATAGCCAGTGTCTTGACCGTTGAGTTTAAAATTAATAATGTTATCATACACACTCGAAATAACGACTATATTTTGTGTTTCAATGCTCGTATTATTGGTAAAATTACTAGCGGTAACATCAATTTTTAACAAGGTATTGTCGAGTTTATGCGCATCAATGACTAAATTATTAATTTCATAATCATCGTATGTGATTTTTTTATTACTTGTATTAAATGTAATGAATTGCGCGGCCGATTGGTAGAATCCATTGGCTTTGCATGGCGACAGGGTAAGGTAAGGCGCATACAAAGTGGTGAGTTTATCGGGCTCTTTTAAGTCGATTTCAAATTTAAAATCCTCATTCGGCAAATCTTCTTTTGGCTTATTAAAATATGCTGGAATTAATTGATGTAGCATGTGCAAAAGGGAAACATCTAGTTTGCTTAAAGTGTATTTACCTTCAATTTTGATATCGGCAAAATCGCTGCTTAATTTCAATTCCTTTTGCTCCTTATTAATATAATTAGAGGACAATAAAATAGATGGTATTTCAACTAAGGTATTGTTCCTATAAATTTCGATTTTTGTACCTATTGCACTTCCTATCGCTTCATCTATATTTTTACCTTTAAAATTGAGCTCAAAATCGCCCTTAATGTTTTGCTCAGTTGTATCGAATCCAAGGGCTGCTAAGTCAGCATTAAAAATTTTTGCATTGAAAAAAGCTTCAGGTACTGCGAGCGCAGAATTAAATTCCCCATCAAAATCTAGGTTCAAATGTGGGTCGCGTATTTCGGCTACGCCAGAAAATAAGTTCTTACTAATTTTGCCCTTTGCTTTAATGTTGTGATAGGCGTAGTTATTAAATCCCAATTGATTGATATCGCCTTCTACATCGAGCATGTATTTATCTGCATTCATTCCTACCCCCTGCAGTTTCATATCGAAAGCTGCATCATCGAATGGTGATTGCGGTAAAAAAGTTTTAAGTTTAAAATAGGCTGTTTTTAATTTCCCGGAGTAAGTAGCAGTTTCAAAACCATCCTTGTATTTCAAATTCATGTCGGCCTCAAAATCACCAATGCTTGTAGTAATTGAACCGAACGTTACAAAATCATTATAAAACCCAGAGAAATTTCCTTTGTAGCCAATCACCCCAAGTGTCGCCATATTATCTGGCACATTGCCCAAACTTATGGCATTTAAATCTTTGTAATTCGTTATAAAATGGTTGACATCAAATACCATCAATGTGTTGTCAATATTTGGCAAACCCGTTAAACTCCAATCACCTTCATAGGTTGTGTTGTCGAACATTTTGAGTTTGGCATTTCTACCTTTCATTTTTTTGACATACCCTTCGGCATAGCCATTGGCAAAAATAGACGTATGGTAATCTTTTAAATAGTGACTAAAAAAAGCCAAATCTCTTGCATCTACTTTTGCATTGTTCAAATTGGCTTTCATCAAGATTTTATCATTAAAATCATTATAGTCTTTCCAATCTTTGCTTTCCATTATAAATTTATCGCCTAAACTGCTATATGGCGTTTGTAGAATAAGATCATATAGTTCTATCCCACCTTCGTGAATTTTAGCATCAGCCGAAAGTTCTTTCACTACTAAACCACATTTCTCGCGAAATTCAAGATGCTCTGATTGAAAATGCATGGAATCATCTACCAAATAAAAATCATTGAATACCCCATTGATATTGCGGTAGCTCATTTCATTGTAATTAAAATCCATGAAATCGGGGGCAGCATCGTTTCTACTAAAATAATCGAAACGGGTATTAATGAAATTTACGCGTTTACTGTAGAGGGTCCAAACGCGTTTGGGTTTGTTAGGATCGCGCGGCCCACCATCAAAGTAATCAATAAAGAATTCATAATTGCCAACTGTATCGCCTTTGTGCACACCAAACAGAACCTTACCACCTTCGATGGTCACTTCATTCAATGTTACAATGCGTTTTAAATTATCAAAATCTTTATAATCTGCCTTAATATTTCTAAAATAAAAAAGTGTGTCTTGGTGTTGATCTTCAATGTAAACATTTTGCAAAACAGCTGTTTTAAAAAAATCAATGTCAACAGCACCCACATTAATTTTAGTACCCATTTCATTGCTAAGATAAACAGTGGCTTTTTGCACTAACCACGTTTGTACAGGCCGACTTTTAAATACAATATAGAGCAGACCAATGCTAAAAATTAACATTAGTAAAATAAAACGCGCTATTTTAGATATTTTTGCGAGCACTATTTGCTTCCGATTTTTGCAAATATACCCACAATGCAATTGCCAATATTAACAGTATGCCATTAAATTCAGACACCCCCATTATATTGGCCATCGAAACATCGTGTGATGATACTGCCGCAGCGGTACTCTACAATGGCAAAATGCTTGCCAATATTGTCGCTACGCAGAAAATCCATGAACAATATGGCGGTGTTATACCCGAGCTTGCAAGCAGAGCACACCAACAACATATTGTTCCCGTGGTGAAAGCGGCCTTAGACAAGGCTGGTATAAATATCTCAGAACTTTCTGCAATTGCTTATACACAAGGGCCAGGATTAATCGGTTCATTGTTAGTAGGTTCTCAATTTGCGAAAGGTTTATCACTTGCTTTAAACATCCCAACCATTGGCGTCAATCATTTGCATGCACACATCGGTGCGCATTATTTAAATGAACAGCCTCCTCAATTTCCTTTTTTGTGTTTATTGGTTTCAGGCGGGCATACCCAAATTGTAAAAGTCAGCAGTCATTTAGAAATGGAAATCATTGGATCTACGATTGACGATGCGGCTGGAGAAGCATTTGACAAAGCGGCAAAAATGATTGGACTACCCTACCCTGGTGGACCCTTAATCGATCAATACGCCAACAAGGGCAATCCCTTGGCTTATAAATTTCCAATCGCAAAACTGCCTGCTTATGATTTTAGTTTTAGTGGATTAAAAACCTCTATTTTATATTTTCTACAAAAACAAAAAGTAGAAGACGAACATTTTATTGAAAAACATTTAAATGATATCTGCGCAAGTATCCGCTATACAATTGTTAAAACATTGATGCAAACATTGGCGCGTGTAGCTGAAGATTTCAATATCAAAGAGATAGGCATTGCAGGCGGAGTAAGCGCCAATAGTTTATTGCGAGATGAATTAACCCAAATGGGCATTCAAAAAGGATGGAAAACCTACGTGCCAGCTTTTGAATATTGCACCGACAACGCAGGCATGATTGGCATTTTAGGTCACTACCAATATTTAAAAGGCGACTTTGCTGACATTAGTGCAATGCCATATGCACGCGGACATTAATTTGTTGTTATCATTCAAACACAGCATTTTCAAGTTTCACAATTTCGTAGTAGAGAGAAAGACTTTTATCGAAGATAAAAATTACTTTATCATAATTTAAAACAATTCAGGCTTTTAGTGGTTAAAATTGCAACTCTTTTATGAAAAAGTATTTATTAATCGCTGTATCCTCCTTACTATTTCTCCAATTATCGGCACAAAACAAGGTTACACTTAGTGGTTATGTCAAAGACTCTGCAAATGGCGAGGCCCTCAATTCATGTAATGTATTTATTGAAGAACCTAAAGTAGGCACACAATCAAATGCCTATGGATTTTATTCATTATCTGTTGAACCTGGAACTTATGTATTTAATTTTTCATTTGTAGGTTATAATACCAAAAGTGTTAAAATTGATATTACAAAAAACACCACACTTAACATGGAACTTACCAAAGCGTTTGCGCAGTTTGGTGCAGTTACTTTGAAGGGAAAGAAAAAAGATAACAATGTAGAAAAAGTTGAAATGAGTGTTAACAATTTAAACATTGCACAAATCAAAAAAATCCCTGCTTTGCTTGGCGAGGTAGATGTTGTAAAAAGTATTCAATTATTACCTGGTGTAAGTACAGTTGGCGAAGGTGCTACTGGCTTTAACGTACGTGGAGGTAGTATTGACCAGAACTTAATTCTATTAGATGAAGCACCCGTGTTTAATTCATCTCACTTGTTTGGTTTCTTTTCTATCTTCAATCCAGATGCCGTTAAAGATGTTAAATTAATTAAGGGTGGTATGCCTGCCACTTATTGCGGTCGTTTATATTAA
>CAJBKH010000395.1 GCA_903953615.1 uncultured Bacteroidota bacterium | reverse complement strand
TGCTTAGGTTGATTTCGTATTTACCTAATACTTCGTTGAAGTTTTGAGTTAATACAACTTGTCCCATAGCGTTGTAAACATTTACTGTAGCATTTTTAGCTAAAGCGCCTTGTAGGTCGATGTTCACTAAACCAGTAGATGGGTTAGGATAAACATTAACAGCTTCTTCGGTGCTAACAGCTTTGATACCAGTAGTGCTGTTGTAGCAACTTGGCCAGTAAGTATAGTAAACTAATCTAGTGAACTCATCAGAAATATTACCACTTGGATCAGTTACACGGTAAGTGATGGTGTAGATACCTTCATTAGTTGGGTCAACATTTTGGTTAACAATTTCAACTAGTGGCTTCAATTGAGAAGGGCTATAGTAGTTATCTTTAGTAGATATACCCCACATTGGCCAAACATTGTCACCAACACAAGCGTGGATTACTTCACCCCAAACACTTGGCGCTTTAGTATCTTGAACGATTACAGTTCTGGTTTTTTGAGTTACGTTCAATGAACCGTCAACCGCTTCGTATACTTCAGTGTAAGTACCTAATACGTTAGCATTCACGTCAGAGAATATTTTGTTTAAACTCACTGCAGAACCAGTATAGTAGTTATCAGATACAGAAGCAGAAACTGAGTTGTATGGCGTTCTAACTTCATGGTAAACCATATCAAAAGTATTCAAGTTAATCACAGGAGCGATGAAGTCATCAACTCTATAAGTAACAGCAACTGGAGCAGCAGCATTACCTGTAGCATCAACAGCAGTGTAAGTAACAGGGTAAGAAGCTCTCACCAAAGTATTTACAGCACCGTTTGTAACACCCCAATTTTTAGTCATTGCAGGATTGTTATCATAATCGTCTTCAACGATTGTTTGATCAATCCATATAGAACCGATTTGGATGTTAGTAGGACCGTTAGCAGTAATTTTAGGACCTTTGGTATCAGCTACACAAACTGTTCTAGTTTTAACGGTAACGTTACCGGCAACGTCTTGAACAGTATAGGTTAATACATAAGTACCAACTAAGCGAGTGTTAACAGTACCTGTAACGATGATAGCAGAAGTTAAGTTAGTTAAGTTTTTAGGATCAACTGCAGTAGCACCTGGATCAACGTAAGGACCATTGTCTCTTTTAGCTTCGATACAACCTGAGCTACCTGGGTTAAGTGTCAAGGTAGGAGGTGTTTTATCAAGCACAACTATGATAGTTCTTCTTTTTGGAAGCGCTTTGTTACCAGAAGCATCTGTTACATTGTACTCAATAGTATAGATACCAGTAGTACAGCTATCTAAATCAGAAACGATAACCATTCTGCTAGAGATATTACCTTCAGAAGCATCGGTAGCTACAGCACCTAAATCAGTGTAAGCGAAACATTTTTCAATTCTAACAGTATCAGAACCGTTAAGCGTGATTACTGGTGGTTGATTGTCGTTAGCTAAGATTAAGCCGTAATCTTCGTACTCACCAGCTTGCACCGGACCGCACTCAGTAGTAGCATAATTGTTATAGTTAGCTGCGATTCTTAATTTAGTTAAACCTTCGAAAGAGTTAACCAAAGCAGGAACTGTAAATGAAGCAGTGTAAGTAGCATTTTGGCTGCTGCTTTCAACAAATATTTTTTCACCAGCATCGCTGAAATCACCATCGATGTTCCAGTCAATCCAACCAACTCTGTTTGCAGGGTCGATGGTAGAGTTTCTAGAAACTTCAACTGAATAAGTTCTACCATAAGTCAAGGTAGCTTGAACTGTAGAAGAGTAATCAGTATAAGCTGCATCACCAGAGGTACTAAAGTTATTTAATAAGGTGGCAGTGCCATCTAATACTTTTACTCTGTTGATACCGATATCAGCACTTAAGATATAAGCACTAGGTGTGCAATAATCCAAAGCACAGATAAATTTATTTTTAACAACTGTTTTAACAGTAGCAGTGCTATCGTTATCGTTCCAAGCTCTTAAAGTGATGGTATAACAACCAGCAGCAGTAAATTTAACGATTGGAGTTGGGAAACTATCACCTGGGTTATCTTTATAGTTAACATAACCAACACCAAATTTAGATGGGCTAGTTGGCGGGTTCATTAAAGTATAAGTAGTAGGGAAGATTGTCCAAGAGAAACGGTTAGCGTTATCTACTTTAGGCGTTAATACAACTTTGTTAACGTTGATAGTTGGTCTTCTAGTAGAAGCAACGAAATCAACAGCAGAAGTTGTGTTAGGCGTAATGATGTCTAACATATCACAAGTTTTTTTGTTACCAACACAAGATTTAACTTCAAGACATACTTCATAAGTACCATCGGTGAAGAATCTTGTTTGCATATCTTTTTTAGTACCAGCTAATGAACCATCAATCGTCCACTCCCAAGTAGGAACACCAGAGATATTAGTAGTTGTATTGATAAATTTCAATGGGGTACCATTGTAACCTGGATCAGTAGAAGTAGTAAAGCTAGGAGAAGGAGGGGTTGCAGGGCCTAGTTCAGATACATAAGTACCTAAGTAACCAGAATCTTGACCAGCACCATCAGATTTGTATAAGATAAACATGCTACCGCTTGTAGCAGTTACTTTTTTAATGGCTTTATCATTAGAAGACCAAGCACCTAATAAAGTACCTTTATCGTTTTTACCATCATAAACACTTAAAACATCACCAGCATCTTTCATTCTCAATTGGGACATTGTTAAAGTGATTTTTTGAGCGTTACAAGGTGTAATTTGTAAGTAAGAACGGGTTCCGTAACCTTGGTCATTACCATATTTACCATTAATGCCACCATCATCGATGATAGTACCAGTAGCACTTCCAACGATGTTATCAGAGTTAGGACCGTAAGAACCGAAACCTAAATAGTAGTTAGTTGGAGAGATAACAGTGATATAAGCACATTTTTTCTTCATTACTGAAGGGCCAATGCCGTTTGTAGCAACTAATTCAACACAGTAAACACCTTCTCTGTAGAAAGTAACCACTGGGTTTTGAGAGAATGGAGAAGTTCCATTGTCATATGAAATCCAACCGCTGTTTAAATCAGAAACTGGATCAAATGGATCGTTAACATAAGTAGTAGAATCGTAAACATTCCATTTCCAAATGTAAGGACCATCTGTAGAAAGGTCAAATAATTGAATTGAGTTATAAATTTCTAAATTAGTGTAGTTTGATACGAAATCAGCAGTAGGGATAACAGTAGGAGCGATAATGTTTAAACATTTAACGATACTATCTTTACCTAAACAGTTGGTACTTCTTAATTTAACACATTTAGTACCAGCACTTGGCCAAGTAGAGCTATTGGTGCTATAATCAGCAACGATGCCTTTTTGCTCGAATGAACCATCATTGTTAACGTCCCAAGCATGCTCGGTGTAACCTTTTTGGTTGCTATTGATAAATTTAACAACAGTTTTAACGAAAGCTTGCGTAGGAGCAATAAAATTAGCACTTACACTAGTAGGTAATACCAAGTTAATACTAAAATCAACATTCTCACCATAGTATAATTGATAACCGGTGCAAGTAGAGCAACCATCACCACTGCTTACAGGTGAATATTGGTAATCGCTTACAACTCTTAATCTAGTAGCAGCTGCAGTAACATTACAAGGAATTGAAAAGTTAATACCATTCAATGAACCTGGCGTGTTAGTACCACCGCTTGAAGTAGCCCAAGTACCTAGGTATTCGCTAGAAGAGAAGATTTTATCATTGTTATAATCAATGAATAAACCCCAACTAGCACCATATCCATAAGAACTTGAAGAACTAGACTCAACGCGGTAAGTATTACCAGCTGTTAAATCAAATGCTTTGGCAGGCGTATTTGCCAAACGGTATTCAGAACCGCAAACACCAGCGTAGTTCCAACCATCAGCTGGTTTGTTCCACAACACAGTACTTCCAACAGTAACACGTACTTGTTCAGCACAGTTTACATAAGAGGTAGCGGAGTAATACAGTTGATATGCATTGTCCGAATTACACCAAGGAGCCTGACCTTGGACATTAAAAAACCCTGCTCCGAGCACAAGTGCTAGGGCAAGCATTTTTAATGATTTTAGTTTAGTAATTAATTTTTTCATAAATTGACTTATTTAATATTATTGCTTCAATATTAAATCAAATTTATAATAAAACAAACGGTGTCACATTTTTTTGACTAAAAATTACCCTATAATTATTAAAAAATGACTTTATTTTTACATTTTTTGCAAGAATCTCCTTGTTTTTAAATATCAATTTAGGTTAAAAATACGCCAAAAATCAATTTACAGTTTCCAATTAAACCAACATTTATCAATTATTTAAATGTTTGAATCTTGATTTTTGTTTGTTTATTTTGATGATGGCTTGTGTTCAACCACCGATTGTGTCTCCGCTTTTGGTTGAGGTTTGCAACAATGGGGTTGATGATGATGGCGATGGCGACATTGATT
>CAJBKH010000394.1 GCA_903953615.1 uncultured Bacteroidota bacterium | reverse complement strand
GAACTGATGCAATGGATACTCGAAATTCCCAACTTTAAAGGCACCAAAGAGGAGTGCAATGAAGGCCATTTGGAAATGATTCAAAGTGGTTGGGTATATGAATGGAGAGATAATCAAAAATAAAAAACATGTTCGAAAACAAAGGAAGAACTGAATTGGGTGAATTGGGTGAGTTTGGTTTAATCGACCACCTTGCCAAAAGTGTAAAAACACACAATCAAAGCACTGTAAAAGGCATTGGCGATGATGCTGCCGTGATTGAAAATGGCGATAATTACGCACTCTTGAGCACCGATATGTTAGTGGAAGGTGTGCATTTCGATTTGGCCTATACCCCATTGAAACACTTGGGCTACAAAGCAGTTGTAGCCAATATTAGCGATATTACAGCCATGAATGGCACAGCAACACATATTGTAATGTCAATGGCTTTGAGCAACCGATTTTCGATTGAAGCCATTGAAGATTTATACTTCGGTATCAATGCCGCTTGTGCACAATACAACGTTGATTTAGTTGGAGGCGACTCGACCTCTAGTCCAAAAGGCCTAATTTTAAACATTGCGGTTTATGGTCATGTGGCGAAGGATAAAATAGCCTATAGAAGTGGCGTTAATGAAGGTGATTTACTAGTGGTTTCTGGCGACTTAGGCGGTGCGTTTTTAGGTTTAAATATTTTGGAGAGGGAGAAAAGAATTTTTCTTGAAAAACCAGATTTTCAGCCTGATTTAGAAGGCAATGATTATTTGATTCAAAGACAATTGCGACCTGAGGCAAGGGTTGATATCATAAAACTATTGGCCGACCTTGGTATTCAACCAACAGCCATGATAGATGTGAGCGATGGCTTGGCCAGTGAGATACACCATTTGGCCAAACAAAGCGATGTAGGCTTTACCGTTTATGAAGATAAATTACCCATCGATCCTTTGACCTACCAACGCGGTATTGATTTGGGCATCGACCCGACAGTTGCTGCTTTAAATGGAGGCGAAGACTATGAATTATTATTCACCATTGCAGCTAGTGACTTTGAGAAAATAAAGAACCAAATGGACTTTACTATCATCGGTCACGCGGTAAAATCGACCGAAGGCTTGCACCTTATAAGCAAGGGCAATAATCAACACAAACTGACGGCTCAAGGCTGGAAAGGCTTCTAAAAAACAACCTAAATAATTCTTTTACTTTTTTTCTAAAGGTTTGTTTTTTAACAAAATACAAATACATTTGCTATAATTAATACATACAATTATGCAAATGTTATTACACTCAGTAGTTGCCGCGTTGGTAACTTTAGTACTAGGGTTTATTTGGTATAACCCTAAAGTTTTTGGTAATGCTTGGATGAAATCCATCGGCAAAACCGAAGAAGATTTAAAAGGAGCCAATATGGCCCTAACCTTTACGCTAACTTTTATTTTTAGCGTGATGCTTGCTTCAATCCTTCATCCGATTACCATTCACCAATTTGGCATTCAATCCGTTTTATTTGGGATAGATGGTGCTGAAACAGGAAAAATTGATGTTTTGTTAAATGGCACTTTGGTTGATTACGAACACCGTTTTAGAACTTTTAAACATGGTGCTTTACATGGCACCATTGCTGGGCTCTTCTTCGCTTTACCAATCATTGGCATTAGTGGTTTGTTTGATAGAAGAAGTGCTAAATATATTATGATTAGCGCAGGTTATTGGATTGTTAGCTTAGCCATCATGGGTGGAATTGTTTGCGGTTGGGAATAATCGCTTTTATTTAAAATATTTTAAAGCAGATGTTGTGCATCTGCTTTTTTTAGGTCCTATTTTTGCCATACACATATTCATCTTATGAAATCATTTATATTTTTATTACTCTTCGGACTAAGCACAGCTTTATTCGCTCAAAAAAGTCCTTATGATGTAAGCACAAATACCAATGCCCCAAAGGACAGCACGCCACAAAGCGAGTTTGCCAAGAAATTCCCGCGCATCATTATGGCCGATTGGAAACCTGGTATGAAATTTATGACCGAACCCTTGAGAATAAAAGCTTTAGGCTCCGCATCGCGTATTGAATTGGCCCCTTATAAATCTCTCAATTTTGTGAATGACCAAGTGCGCCAAGGCGATTTTGAATGGAAAACATTTACCTATCAGTCGAGAGAAATGCGTGCGGTGAAATGCGCCACGGGTACTTGTAAAAACACCTATCTTATTTTTGAATGCGAGGGTAAAAAATACGAGTATGAATTTATTGGAGATACAGCAGCTTTGCGAAAAGCACCCAATACCTACATTAAGAAAGTGGTTTACTTAGACGAGGTCGATAAAATAAAAGCCGAACTGAATGGCAAAACCCTTTTTGTGCTTTGCAGTCAGTGGATGAAGGAAGATGAAAAAGGCAAGATTGTAAACAGCGATGGCAATCAAAAATTTGTAGCAGTAACAGTAATATCTGTTGGTTTAGGTACACAAGATGGTCCATCCAAAATTGTTTTCAAGCAGGATGGTACCACCAAAGAAGCCTTTATCAACTTGCGTTTAAGTGGTATCAACAAATCCTCTGGTTTATTTGGTGTCGATTTCGATAAAGCCTTTTCATTTGAAGACCCGAAGAAGAAGTACCCTAAGATTAAGAATGAAATCTGGACCGTGATTCAGAATGAAAGCATGCGCATGGGCATGACCAAAGAGGAAGCGGAACTTTCTTGGGGGAAACCAAAGGAAATCGTTATGAATGGATCAACTGAGCAATGGGTTTATGAAACCTCTGGAACCCTTACCTTTAAAAACGGAGTAGTTATTAAGATAGATGAATAAAGGCAGAGCCTTTGTATTATTGTTTTCAATCAGCATGTATTTCATTAACAAAAACAACGCTTCGAGAAAAAAAAGTGATTCGATAATATGCCCAATTTTTAACTTATTTTTCTTCCCCATTAGTTTAAACTCACAACTTCGACTTATGTTTGTTTTATAAATAGCAATTATCTTGGCAAATGCAGAGACCGATTTTAATATTTTCATTGTTTTTTTTTCTGAATGGCATTTTAGCTCAAAACAGCTGCGTAGTCAATTTATGGTCGAATGGCAATTTTGAAAAGCCTAGCAATGCTTGTTTAAAAGTCAATCCACTGAACAACGTAAACAATCCTGCCCCATTTAATGGGAATACAGTATTTAGATGGCGTGCCAACAAG
>CAJBKH010000393.1 GCA_903953615.1 uncultured Bacteroidota bacterium | reverse complement strand
GGGGCAGGGGTTTATGAGGTGCGTTTAAGTGATGGTGTAAAAGTACTTACTCAAAATTTTGTGAAGCAGTAAAAGAGACTTCACAAGTTTCAATTTTAATTGCAGCTCCATTTTGATTTTTAGATATGACTCAGAAGGGTCGTGTTATCTGGTTTAATTCCTTTATCATTGTATTTAAATTAAGTTTTATGCTTTTAATCATTACACTCTATTTTATAGGAAAAACATTTTATCAATTGGCGCATGCATACGATAAGGGACGTTGGCAATATGCCATTGTGGGTATCGTTGTTTTTTATGTGGGGCAATTTATAGGCGGACTGTCAATTGGTTTTGCAGCTGTCTATTTTGGCTATCAAATCGAAGAAATTAATGCGTTAGCACTTGGTTTACTGGCATTGCCCTTTGGGGGTCTTGCAGTTTGGTTGTTATATAGGAACTTAAAAAAAAGATGGTCGGACCTTAGCAGCGTATCTTCTAAGGACGCCTTTAACGAGCAAATCATAGATGATGATTTGACACAATAAAATATCTTACATTAAATAGTCAACTTTACTGACCATTTAAAAGTTGAACTTGTTCTTGAAATACTTGCGATTTAAGGTCAATTATTTTCTGAATTTTTTAAAATGATACAGTCATTCATCAAAACAAATCAATGGATTAAAGTCACCTTTTGGGGTTGGCTACTGGGTGTTTTTTTATTAATATTTCTTTCCTCCGTTTTAGAGGCTTGTGGCATAGGAAACATGCAGTTTTACATTGGCATTAGCATGGGCGCAGGGGTGGGTTTTACACAGTGGCGCTTGCTTAAAAAATACAGTGCAATGCCGCTTGCATGGTTTTATTATTCAATCTTAGGCATGGGTTTGCCATTTCTGATACTCGATTTTATAATGGACAAAGGTGTGGTTTATAAACTGCCACTGAGTGTGGCTTTGGGTGGCCTGGCCATCGGTTGCTTGCAATACCAATTGCTAAAAAAACAAATCACGAATGCAATTAACTGGATTCCGTTCACCACCCTCGGCTGGACAATGGCGGCCTTCACCACTTTGTTAATTGACCTTACCATGCAAATAAAGGTGACAGGTTATATGAATTTGGTAATGGCTTTGCTTAATTTGTTGCTTATATTGGCTGGAGGGCTAGTGTTAGGATGGATTACTGCGTTCGCTATTAGGAAGCTTAAAGTATAATGTTGCCCTCGCTTTATATCGAATTAAAGTGATGTTGGTAGAACGCTAGAAATAATTCTAAGCAATTGGAGTTGTATTACTAAATTCGAATCAATGATATGAAAAATTTAAAAGGACTTTTGGTATGGATGTTTTGCATTGCACTATTGGCTTGTCAAGCACCCATTTCTTTTCAGGATCCCCAACCTGTCAATGTTAAGCCATTGACAGAATTTCCACAGCGATTACATGGCGAATTCGTCAGTCAAAACGATTATTCGCTTTTGCGTATCAACAAAAATTTGATGCTAAGAATCTATGATTTTGATTATAAAGTGCATCCCGATTCTTTAGACAGTCAAATGAAATTAGTGGGTGATACAATGCTTAATCTCAGCACCAACGAAAAATTTTTAGTAAAGCATGTGGGTGATAGCATCGTATACCATTACCATGTTGTGGATACCTTATTTCATTTCGATGACAAACATGTTTTGAAACATTTTAAAGGGTATTACTTCTTGAATACCTACCCTAATCCGAATGGATGGGTGGTTAATAAATTAGAACTTTCTAAAGGCAAGATAGAAATTAGCAGTGTTTCAAATGGACAAGACCTCGAGAATTTAAAAGCCATTGCTGAGTCTTCTGCTGATACCATAGCGCCCTATAAATTTAAATTAAGCAAACATCAGTTTAGGAAATTTATTAAACAAGATGGTTTTTCCTATGGCGAGGTGTTCAATAAACGCTGAGCGCTGCCCTTAACTTTTCACGCTGTAAAAAATATTTAAAAATTTGTTTTGTGAAACCGAATAGTTGCATATATATTTGCAACTGATTAGTTTCACAATATGAGAAAATTAAAATTACAAGTCCAAATAAGTATGGATGGTTTTATAGCAGGAGCCAATGGCGAAATGGATTGGCTGTTGATGGATTGGTCGGATGACTTAGTGGCGTATGTAAATGCATTAACAGAACCTGTTGATACCATTGTGTTGGGTAAAAATTTAGCCATGGGATTTATACCGCATTGGGCTGAAGTAGCAGCCGATGAAAGTCATCCAGAATACACAGCTGGCGTTAAATTTACAGAAACACCCAAAATTGTCTTTAGCAAAAGTATTCAAGCCATAGAAGGTAAAAATACAAGTGTCAGCAATGAAGATTTAAGTACAGTCATCCAAGGATTAAAACAGCAGGAGGGTGGCGATATAATAGCATATGGTGGTGGTCAGTTTGTAGGGTCGCTTATAAAAGAACAATTGATTGATGAACTGCATTTATTTGTAAATCCAACAATCATTGGTAAGGGTATGCCTATTTTTAATCAAGTAGAACAAACTTTGCATTTCAATTTAGTGAATGTTCAGTCGTTTGTATGTGGTATGTTAGTATCGCAATATCAGGCAAAGAAAAAATGAGAAGAGATGTATTTCAAGCCATAGCAGATCCTACCAGAAGAGCAATTTTATTGCTTATTGCAGCCCATGCCATGACTCC
>CAJBKH010000392.1 GCA_903953615.1 uncultured Bacteroidota bacterium | reverse complement strand
AGAGGTTTGTAAAGTAAATGAGGTTAACCCTCGCTGCCATTCATCAATAAATTGATTGGCAATTTCAATGTTCATTTAAGCTTTCATAAATTTATCGACCGCGGTAAGAAAAGTATCTATCTCTTCTTGGTTGTTATAAATATGGGTCGAAATGCGTAAGCAATTGATATTGTTTTCGGCCACATAACGGGTGGTTATTTTTTGCTCTAAACAGAAGCTTTGTAATTTTGACATTTCTTTATCCTTTATCTTAAAAGATACTTGCGCCCCGCGAGAAATGGCTTCTGTAGGTGTTAACATTTCAATTTTATCGCTCAATGAAATTAAATGGTCTTGTAAATAAGTGGCCAAACCACGCACGCGTTTTTCAATTAATTCTCTGCCAATTTGGTTTTGAAATTCTATGGCCTTGGTAATGCCTTTAAACAAGGAATAATTTTGTGTGCCGTAGTAATAACGATGGCCATTCTCTGCATATCCTTTTATCATAGGCGGATTGCTCAGCATGTCCCAACCCGTATCGAATCCACCGCCACCGTAGTAAGCTTGCACTTCGTTGCGTTTGTTTTCGGCTACATATAAAAAGCCAGTGCCTTTCGGTCCGCACATCCATTTATGGCAACAACCGACATATACATCGCATCCAATATCTTTTAAATCCACTAGCAACATGCCTGGTGGATGCGCCCCATCGATAATGCTCCAAATAGAACGTTCTCTAGCTAAGGTGCATATTTCTTTTACTGGTAATATTTGGCCGATGGTACAAGGTATATGAGGAACACTGATGACTTTCGTTTTCTTGGTGATCAGGTTTTTAACATTGTTCAAGGTTTCGTCGGCTGTTTTTCCGAGTTGAACTACTTTAATCACAATGCCATGCAATTTGGCTCTGTTTAGCCAAGGTAAGGCATGACCAACGTGTTCGTGACCAGTCATGATGACTTCATCGCCCTTTACTAAATTTAAGCCCCAGCAAGCAATATTAATGCCTTCAGTAACATTGCGTGTTAAACTCAATTCTGTATCCTTGGTATTTAAAAATTTACCCAAGGCTTTCAATGCAACATCTTCATGACCGCCATATCTACCAAACGTATCTACTTCTAGCATGTCTTGTTGCACTTCGTGAATCACACTGAAAGGCGAAGGCCCTATGGTGCCATTGTTTAAAAAGATTTTTTCTTTGTTTAATGGGTACTGAGCTCTGATCAATTTCCAATAAGCGTCGTCATCGGTGTTTACGCTTGGAAGTGGAGGTGCTGCAATGCTCGCATTGCCAGTAAATGCAACTGCTCCTGCGAGTAATGCACCTTGTTTTAAAAAGTCTCTTCTGTTGGCCATAATGTGGCTAAATAACAGAAAAAGGATGGCAATACAAAATGATCGTTTTTACAATTCGACCTTAAAATAAAACTTTATATTAATTACCATTTCTTTTTAACTAGCATTACAAATCGAAAGCCGAGATTCGCATCAGGGTTTTCATAGGTTTCTCTTGCTCTTATTTGAATGTAATTTTGAGAAGAAGTCCAACTCCCACCTTTGCTTACACCCTTTTGTTCTATCATTTCTGCAACATTGCCTGAACAGTTGTATAGTCCAAAACTGTTTGGGAAATAACTATCTGTTCTAGCAGTAAAAATATCACCATCGCATCCTCTGCTAATAGTTGAATCGCCATTTGGATAATTGAAGTAGTATCGATTTGAAGAATCTTTATATAAGTATTCTTCTTCTAATGGGTTGAAATTGGCTAGATAATTTCCTATACTATTTCTGGTATACGGCCCACCCCATGGATATGGCGCATATTTTCTATTCCCTTCAGCTGCAAGCTCCCATTCTTGTTCCGTAGGGAGTTTAAAAACAACTTCCTTGTACGTTCGGTGTTCTAATTGGTTGTATTTTTTTGTCAACCATTCACAAAAATGAACTGTAGATTCATAAGAAATATTAACCACAGGAAACTGGTTGTAACCTGTAAATTGGTTGTAGTTGAGTAAATATTGATATCGCGAATATTTAATCCAATTAAAAGAATGAACACTATCCGCGAGATTTTTAGTTTCAGTTAAGTATAAATTGTATAGTTCGTTGGTGGTTTCATAAATAGCAACACCCATGCTATCATTAAAAAGTTTTATTTGTTTTTCAATTGCTTTTGCATTTAAATTAAGTGGTTTTATTTTGGGGTTATTTTTAAATGAAACAATTTCAAGTAAAGGTCTAAATCCAATTGTACTTGTGGAAATTGAATCGCCAAAGGTGGCTTGAACAACATCTATTCTTGCATTGTAAGGAAATGAATTCCAACTTCCTCCTTTGGCCTTGTTTTTTTCTTCTATTAATTCAGCCACATTGCCACACATATTGTATAAACCAAAGCCATTAGGCCAATAAGAATCAACTGGCGTAGTAATAAAGCCCGCATCATTTAATTGACTTGCAATTCCACACGCGTCACCTTTATCTCTTTTTACATTTAATCTTATTTTCCCTAAGTCCTTTTTTTTGCCATTCTCCCAACGTATTGTATTCCCTTCCCATGGATAGATGGCTGTTTCAGGTAGGCCGCCTCTTGCAGCCAACATCCATTCTTCCTCGGAAGGAAGACGAATTTTTATTTTTTCAATGTTTGACCCTTTAAATTCCGGGGTTCCCATTATTCTTTGGGCCATCCAATTACAATAATACACTGCTTGGAAATAGGAGATACCTACAACTGGATAATCATGGTATGCAACATGCTGATAATAATATTTCACATAAGGTTCATTAAATGCCCAAGAACTCCGCCATACCAAAGTGTCTGGATGCATGATGCTTGCTGTTTTTGCACTGGCAAATTTGTTTAGCCAAAAAATAAACTCAGAGTATTGGAGATTCGAAACTTCGTTACTTTGTATGAACAGGTAATTACCTTTAATGGGTAAAAAGTCCATTTTTGATAAATATTTAGCGGTCTGCTTATCTTGCCCAAATACTGACTGAATAAAAATCCCTGAAATAATGAAGAGTAAAATTTGTCTCATAAAAATACCTAACGCAAGTATAGGCAAAAATAGTATGCTTGCACCGTGTTGGTTTGGTATATAGGCCTTGACTATTGAATTATAAACTTGTGCAATAGGGGTTGCTTTGTATTATTGAAAAAATAGATTAACTTTGCACCGCAAATAACCATATTAACTATTTGCAATGGCTAAGCCTAAATCTTCCAAAATCAATTTCTCAACAAAAATCTTTTCTGATAGTCTTACGTTCGATGATGTCCTTGTATTGCCGCGTTATAGCGAGATACTGCCAAGAGACGTTGTAACGAGTACGCAACTTACCAGAAACATTCGCATCAATATTCCAATTGTATCGGCAGCTATGGATACTGTTACCGATAGTAACATGGCCATCGCCATAGCACGTGAAGGCGGTATTGGTATCATTCATAAAAACATGACCATTCTTCAACAAGCCAAGGAAGTTACCAAGGTGAAAAGAAGTGAAAGTGGTATGATACAAAATCCAATCACATTGACTGGCGAAGCAACTTTAAGAGATGCTTTGAAGTTGATGAAGGACAACCACATTGGCGGTATTCCAATTGTTGACGGCAAAGGCAATTTAACAGGTATTATTACCAACCGCGATTTAAGATTCGAGAAAAATACCAGCAAGAAAATTAAAGAAGCCATGACCCAAAAAAGCCTAGTAACAGGCGAAATGGGTACTGACTTGATAAAAGCCGAAGGCATCTTACAAAAACATAAAATCGAAAAATTACCAATCGTAGATAAGAAAGGTAAACTCGTAGGTTTAATTACATATAAAGATATTCTTAAAGTTAAAAGTCACCCTAAAGCTTGTAAAGATAAGTTTGGTAGATTATTGGTAGGTGCCGCCGTTGGTATTACTGCCGATACTTTAGATCGCGTTAAAGCTTTGGTAGAAGCCGAAGTCGATGTGATTACTTTAGATACCGCTCACGGTCATTCTAAAGGTGTGATCACAGAATTGAAAAAAATTAAAAAGGCATTCCCTAAATTGGATGTTATAGTAGGCAATGTAGCCACAGGTGCTGCAGCCAAAGCGCTTGCCGAAGCAGGTGCCGATGCTGTAAAAGTAGGTGTGGGTCCTGGTAGTATTTGTACCACCCGTATCATTGCTGGTATTGGCGTGCCTCAGTTAACTGCGGTGATGCATTGCGCTGAAGCATTGCAAGGTACTGGTGTGCCTGTAATTGCCGATGGTGGAATCCGTTACAGTGGCGATTTAGTAAAAGCCATCGTAGCAGGTGCTAGCACCATTATGGCAGGCAGCCTTTTTGCAGGTACCGAAGAAAGTCCTGGTGAAACCAGTATTTACGAAGGTCGTAAAGTAAAATCATACCGTGGTATGGGTAGTATAGAAGCCATGAAAGAAGGTAGCAAAGACCGTTATTTCCAAGAGGCCGAAGACGAAATATCTAAACTAGTACCAGAAGGTATTGTAGGCACTGTTCCGTTTAAAGGCAAAGTTGGCGAGGTGCTCTACCAATACGTTGGTGGTCTTAGAGCAGGTATGGGTTACTGTGGTGCTGCAACGATCGAGGATTTACAAACTGCACAATTTGTAAGAATCAGTAATGCCGGCATTAAAGAAAGCCATCCGCACGATATCAGCATAACCAAAGAGGCTCCTAACTATAGCCGTTAATACAACGCGACTTGTTTTCGCATTGCAGCATATCGAACTTAATAAACGTCTATTTCTAAAATCATGAATAAGAAAACCATTATTTTACTCAGCGCTATTGCTTTAGTAGTAGCAATGTTTTTTATATTAAATAAAGACAATACCCAAACGCTCAATACCAATGAGCGCGACTTTGGCTTTAAATCAACCGATAAGATTGATAAAATTTTTATCACCAATATTCAAAATAAAGAATATGCCTTATTAACCAAAGTGGGAAAAGATGAGTGGCGTTTAAATGATAAGTTCGATGCGAGTACATCGCAAATTGAAGCGATGTTAGAAACCATGCGTAAAATTCAGGTTAAGAAACCTGTTGCAAAAGATGTGGTAGATAATGTCATTAAACAAATGGTGATTCGCGGTACTAAAGTTGAATTTTATGAAGCGGGTAAATTATCAAAGGTGTTTTATGTTGGTGGCAATACACCCGATGATTTAGGAACTTATTTTTACATGGAAAATGCCAAAGAGCCTTTCGTTTGCCATGTGCCTGGTTTCAATGGTTTTTTAAGTGGCAATTTCTATACAAGTTTAGAAGCATGGCGCAGTAAAGTGGTATTCAAAACGAAGGAAGAAGACATTGCTAAAATAGATGTTAAGTGGTTCGATCAACCCAATGCCTCTTTTCAGTTAGATAACGTTGGTACAGAACCAGTTTTAGTAAGTGCCAATAAAACCTATAAGAACAACGAAGAGGTGAATTTAAATAAAATTAAGTCTTATCTTAAATGTTGGGAATTCTTGTGTTACGAAGGTTTCCCTATCGATTTAGATGCGCATAAAATTGATTCCATTGCGCACACCAAGCCCATTGTTATTTTAAATTTAACGGATAAAAAAGGCAAAGTAAAAACCCTTACAGTACATCGCAAAGGACTAAAAGCCGATTCATATAAACAGACCGATGATGAGGGCAATCCAATGGCTTTTGAAATGGAAAATTACTATGCCTTTATTGATGATAACAAAACCGAAATTGTACAAATTCAGGATTTTGTTTTTGGCAAAGTATTGAAACAATTATCCGATTTCTTCGTCATCAGAGAATAAATTAAGTCGCCTTATTTTTTAAAGCACTTCAATTTTTGTGGTAGTCCAAGCACTGCCGTCATACAATCTTAGCATATAAAATCCTTTCGCAAGGCCATTCAAATTTAATGCAGTTGAATGGTTGAAAATGCCTGCTGAAATTGATTTGCCATCCATGCTTAACATTTGCCATTCATACGCTTGATTGGCCTCACCTACAATATTTAAAATATCACTGCTTGGTATTGGGTAAATTTTGAACGACTGAACAGCAAGCTTGTTGATGTTTGATTTAGCCACTTTAAAGGTTTTTGTTAGTTCGCATAAGCAACCCGTGCCGCTTGTTACTTTAACTTTTACAATGTAATTGCCATCATTAAAATATTGATGAACCATATTATTGGTTGAACCTGTAGTGCCATCGCCAAAATCCCATTGATAATTGGTGTGGTTGTTTTGTGCTACTATAAATTTATAACCTCTGCCATCGTAATTAATCCAATAGTTTTCAGCACTAAAATCGCAGTTTGGATTTTCATTCACGGTTACTTGTTTGCAAATACTATCAGCACAACCTTTGGTATTGGTTTCTTTTAAACACACATCATACGAGGTGGCCCTGTTTACTTGCCATGCCTTGGTTACATCCTTCGTTTTATAGAAACTTGCCGATGCTAAATTCCATTCATGGGTAACTGGCAAAGTGTAATTGCTTTGGTTTTTAAAGTAAAATGAATCGCCAGAGCAGACTTGGTCTTGCACAGTGTAATCCGCTTTTGGTGTTTCGAAGATTTCGAAGGTTTTAGTTTGTATGGCCTTGCAATCTTTTGTGTTTGCTCTAAAACTAACGGTTAAAGTTTGGGTTGAAAATTTTTCAGTTGGCTTTAGTTGATTAAGGTACTTTTTGGTGTTGTTAATGGTCCAATAATAATCGATTAATGGTTTTCTATAGTTAATATTGGCATCAAATTGAGTAGATTGATGAGAACAGAAATTTTGGGCGTTAAAATTCACATTTAAAATTTCTGGTTTTACACTGATGCTTGTTGTATTCTGACAACCCAAATCATCAAAGACAGTCAGTTTAAATGTTTGTTGTATAGAATCAACAACTTTGAATTTGATGGTGTCCATGTTTTGTGGGTTCCAAAAACCGAGGGTCCATTCATTATAAGCAATGCCACGGTTGTGCGTGGTTAAATCTACCAATTGTCCGGAGTCGCCATAGCAATATGAACTCATGCCAATAACTGGCTTTGGTTTGTTGTAAACGGTTACATAACGAATCGCTGTATCAGAACAACCCGTAACCAAATCAGTTGATTTTAATACAATGCGGTGTTGTCCTTCGCGACAATAGTTTTTAGTCGGTTGAAACAATGTTTTATTGGTGGTATCGTCAAACTGCCATAGGAAAGAATAGATAGATGCCGAAACATCGGTTGTGTTTTTTAATTTTAAATCGGCACAAGGACAAGCATTTTTAGCTGTGAAGGCTGGCTTCACATTGCCCACTACTAAATATACTAATGAGGCGGTGTCTTGACAGCCATTGCTGTATGAAGCTTTTAATTCAACGTAATAATCGGCAGTTGCATTTCTTGCTACTTTGATATTTTTCCCACTCACATTGTAATTATTGAAAGGCCCCACAATCCAACTGTAACTAATAGGTAAGGTTGGTTCGGTATTTACAGATGAATTGAGGATGGTGAGAGAATCACTCGATTGACAATATTTTGCAGCCATGCCATTTAAGTTGGCAATTGGATTTAAACTTAATGAAACGGTGGTGGTATCGAAAAATGTTTTCTTACATACCTCTGTTTTTAAATAGATGGTATAAGTGCCACTCTTATTAAAGTTTTTAACCACATTGTGATTCACCAAGGAATCATTCGGTCCGAAATACCAAGTACATATTCTTGAAACATCGCCTAAGCTGTAAAACGAAACATTGGTATTGTTGGTGCCGCAATATAATTTTTGATTAGAGGCCACATGGTCAAAATTAATGATGGTGCTTGTATCACTAATGCCGGCGGCCAGCCAAGCTTCCTTGGTCATGGCGGCTTCAATACCGCAACTGCCATATAAATCTTTTGCAGCCTTCACATCGAAGGTGGCTACCATGCCAAAATCTGTATTAGGGGTTATATAATTAAGGATGGCTTGGTAAACAATTTTTACGCCTTTTTCAAATCCCAATCCTCTTACAGAATAAGCGTAGTTATTGTCGTTAGTGCCTGTATCACCATGGGTAAGGGTGTAAAAGAAATGGTTTTGAACACCTGCATCGTTATGGAAACCGCCGCTAAAATATTTTCCGTTGTAAGTATCAGGATTCTGGAAATTCTTGGGTTCCGCCATGTCGCGAATACCACCCACCCAAACTTGGTCACCTACTATCCAATCGTAATTAGTACTGTCGCCAATTCTTTCTGTGATGTAGCCTTGTATATCTCCAAAGCTTTCGTGCAAGGCTCCCGATTCACCACTGTATACAAGTTTTGCGATGCCATCTAAAACACCATGTCCTAATTCATGTCCAACAACATCAAGCGAAGTGCAAGGCGTAACTGAACCACTAGTGCCTGTATAATAATTAACGTAGTTGCCACCTAAAGTCCAAAATGCATTGCCCGAACTACTAGGTTGTGCGAGGTTGTAAAGCAAGGTGCCTTTATTGTCGAAACTGTTAACGTTAAATCGTTTTTTTAATAAATCCATGAGCACTTCTGTACCCCAATGAATATCATTGGTGCCATAGCTGCTATCGGCCCAATGTTTGGTTTTGTTCCAAAAATCGGCACCTTGTAATTGCAAAAAAGTTGCAATGTACCGCTGTCCATTTTCTCTTAATCTAAAACTATCCTTCTTTACAAAATCGGCTTTGATGGTGCGAAGGCCGCGGTAGAGCGTTTTGGCAGAGTTCACAGTATCAATATGGGCAATTAAATTTTCTTTGAGTACAATGGCACCTGTTTGCGTGTTGATGTATATTTTGTCGTGAAGTTCTCCTTCACTTACTTTTATTCTGTAGGCATGGCACAAGTAGAACGGCGATTGTTCATAGCCTGTCGTAGATTTCGCCCAAATTAATTCAGGAACTATTGATTCAGGTTTTGGATCCCAGTTAGATTCAGAACCATTGAAATAATGTTTGGTTGCAATTGTAAGTGTTTTGTTAGCCGCAAGGATTGTTGAATAATCGCCAGGCGTAAAGGCAAATAAATCGGTGTTAAAGGATTCAACAATATTATGTTGCAAGTGCAATATGATGGCCGAATGGTTGACAGGAATTTGATCCAAGATTTGAACATAGCGAACATGTCTTAATCCCATTTCATCTATTTTATCGCTTTCAATTAAAAAATCGAATTTTTGATAAGTGGGATATTGACTTTTAAACCATTGCCAAAAGTTATCGGTATCGAGGGTAGGCTGGGCAAATTCTGCATACCAAGGCAAGGTATTTCCTTGATGGTAATGGGCATTTCGCAGTTTTGGAGTTGCGGTTGCATTGGCATATCCACCTACAAAAAGGGTTAGAAACAATATGAATGATTTAAGCGTAATTCTAGTGTCCATTTAACAAAAATAAATGATTCTGAGCATTAAAAGTACAACGTAAAGAAATTTTAAAATCACAATTGGGGATAAAAAACTACCATTTTAATCTAAAATGCTTATTTTTGCACCCTTAAAAATTAAAAGAACTGTAATCAAACAAATATGAACAATTCAATTTTATACTTGGTCCCTGCTCTTGGAGTAGTAGGACTAATTGTGATGGCGATTAAATCGGCCTGGGTGAGTAAACAAGATGCTGGCGACAAAAACATGCAAGAATTAGCAGGTTATATTGCTGATGGTGCCATGGCTTTCTTAAAAGCAGAATGGAAGGTATTAAGTATTTTCGTTGTATTTGCAGCCGCCTTATTAGCATACTCAGGTACCATACACCAAGTAAATGGTGTTGAGATTCACTCTAGTTGGATTATCTCCATTGCATTTGTTATTGGCGCTGTATTCTCTGCAACTGCAGGTTATATTGGTATGAGAGTGGCTACTAAAGCCAACGTTCGTACGACACAAGCTGCACGTACCAGTTTAAAACAAGCTTTAAAAGTATCTTTCACAGGTGGAACCGTAATGGGCTTAGGTGTTGCTGGTTTAGCAGTGCTTGGTTTAGGTGGCTTGTTTATTATCTTTTTAAAATACTTTAACGTAGTAGATGTAAATAGCACACAAATGAAAACAGCCATCGAAGTGTTAACTGGTTTCTCTTTAGGGGCCGAGTCAATTGCTTTGTTTGCCCGTGTGGGTGGTGGTATTTATACAAAAGCTGCCGACGTAGGTGCCGACTTAGTAGGTAAAGTTGAGGCAGGTATTCCTGAGGACGATGTTCGTAACCCTGCAACCATTGCCGATAACGTAGGTGATAACGTAGGTGACGTAGCAGGTATGGGTGCCGATTTATTTGGTTCTTATGTTGCTACTATTCTTGCCACCATGGTATTGGGTCAAGAAATCACCTTGGTTGATAATTTCGGAGGTATGTCACCAATCTTATTACCAATGGTAATATGTGGTTTAGGTATCTTATTCTCAATCGTTGGTACTTGGTTCGTAACCATTAAAAACGATCAATCAAATGTTCAAAATGCATTGAATCTAGGCAACTGGTCTTCAATGATATTAACGGTAATCGCTTCTTATTTTATCGTTATGTATATGTTACCAGAAGGTGATATCTTTTTACGTGATACTACATTTACAAGAAATGGTGTATTCTTAGCCATTTTAGTTGGTACTGTAGTTGGCGCTATCATGAGTATCGTTACCGAGTATTATACCGCAATGGGCAAAGGTCCTGTTAACTCTATCATTCAACAATCTTCAACTGGTCATGCTACCAATATCATTGGTGGTTTATCAGTAGGTATGAAATCAACCGTTATTCCGATTTTAACTTTAGCGGCTGGTATTATGGCTTCTTTTTACTTCGCAGGCTTATATGGTGTGGCTATTGCTGCTGCAGGTATGATGGCTACTACTGCTATGCAATTAGCAATCGATGCTTTCGGTCCGATTGCTGATAACGCTGGTGGTATTGCCGAAATGAGTCAATTGCCGCCTGAAGTAAGAGAGCGTACCGATAATTTAGATGCTGTTGGTAACACAACTGCTGCTACCGGTAAAGGTTTTGCTATTGCTTCTGCAGCATTAACTTCTTTGGCATTATTTGCAGCCTTCGTGGGTATTGCAGGTATCGATGCTATCAATATTTATAAAGCAAACGTTTTAGCTGGTTTATTTGTGGGTGGTATGATTCCATTCATCTTCTCAGCATTGTGTATACAAGCAGTTGGTAAAGCTGCGATGGACATGGTACAAGAAGTTCGCAGACAGTTCCGCGAAATTCCAGGTATCATGGAATACAAAGCAAAACCAGAGTACGAAAAATGTGTAGCTATTTCTACCAAAGCATCGATTCGCGAAATGATGATGCCAGGTGCGATTGCCTTGATTACGCCTGTAATTGTAGGTTTTGTATTCGGACCTGAAGTATTGGGTGGTTTATTAGCTGGTGTTACAGTATCAGGTGTATTGATGGGTATCTTCCAATCAAATGCAGGTGGTGCATGGGACAATGCTAAAAAATCTTTTGAAAAAGGTGTAATGATCAACGGTGAAATGTTCTATAAAAAATCTGAGCCACATAAAGCTTCAGTAACTGGTGATACAGTCGGTGATCCTTTCAAAGATACCTCTGGTCCTTCAATGAATATCTTAATCAAATTAATGTCTATTGTTTCTTTGGTTATTGCTCCATACATCGCTGTAGGTGGTGGTGCTGCTTCAATGAAAGACGATTGCTGCAAAGAGCAAATGGAAATGGATTGCTGCAAAGACAGTGGTGCTATGATGAGCGGTAAATGTGAAATGAGCAAATGTGCTACCATGACCAAAGCGCAATGTGCTGTAATGTGCGATTCAATGGGTTGCGATTCAACTGAAAAAGCAATGTGCATGAGCATGTACAATGCAGAAGGTAAATTCATTGGTAAAGCCGGTGCTGCTTGCTGCCAAGGCATGGATGCCGACCATTGTAAAATGGACAAAGATAAATGTGCTAAAGGCGATGCTTGTTGCAAAAACAAAGCTGCCATGGGCCATGGTCATGAAGGTTGCGAAAGCGAAAAAACTGGAGCTGCTCCAAAAGCTTGTTGCAAAGACAAAAAGTAAATTCTACTAAAAATATTTTAAAACCCTGTCAGCCATAAACTGACAGGGTTTTTGTTGCTTGAAGAATTTTACAAGAACTCCTCTTTCTATACGAATCTTTGTATTAAATTTATTCTCGTAACTTCGAATCGATTTAAACCCTATTACCCTATTAACCTAATAACCTAATAACCTAATAACCTAATAACCTAATAACCTAATAACCCATCAACCATGGACATACAAAGAGACCTCCGCTTAGCCGTGCTTATCGATGCCGATAATGTGCCCTATGCCAATATAAAAGAAATGCTTGAGGAGATTGCCAAATACGGAACGCCTACTTTTAAAAGAATCTATGCCGACTGGACCAAGCCAACCGTTTCTGGATGGAAGACCGTGCTTTTAGAAAATGCCATTACACCCATTCAACAATACAGCTATACCACTGGTAAAAATGCCACCGATAGTGCCATGATTATTGATGCTATGGATATACTTTACTCCAATAGGGTAGATGGTTTCTGCATTGTATCGAGCGATAGTGATTTTACAAGATTAGCCACACGCTTGCGTGAAGCAGGTATGAAGGTAATAGGCATAGGCGAAAAGAAAACACCGAGTCCTTTTATCTCAGCCTGCGAAAAATTTATTTACATTGAAATTTTAAAACAAACCACGGCACCCATCGTTAAAGATGTAAAAGGTAAAACAGAAAAATCAACCCAAGCTACCAATGCAGGTATTGAAAAAGTAAACAATGCCTTAATAAAATTACTGACAGATTCTATCAATGATTTAGCCGACGAGAATGGTTGGGCATTCTTGGGCGATCTTGGTAATCTAATAATTAAGAAACAAACCGATTTCGATCCGCGGAATTATGGATTCAATAAAATGTTGCCTTTAATAAAGAGTATTGATGTATTTCAAGTTGATGAACGCGATACTGGCAACAACAATAAGTTGGTGTATATCAAAATCAGGTAATTTATCGAATAGGTTTACTATTTAAAATAATCAGTCTTCAAAAATGAAGATACCATTTGAATCATACGGAGATTTTGAAATATAGGTTTTGTTATTGAGGAGGAGTGATTGTAATGGTGTAGCGCAACAACATTCATTGTCATATGGAGTTGATACATCGAAATAATCTGCAAAAATTGAATCTGTTTGGCCATTGGGCCAATCAAGGTAGAATTTTTTTATATTGTTGATTGCACTTAATTCAGGGATTTCACCTATCGATAAAAAATATTGAGGAAATTGGTTGTCAAAATTAGTTGTAATTATTGTATAAGTTAGATAGGTTCTAGCATTACTAATATTATTTAAATAATATACCAATGGTTTGGTATAAAATCCAAACTTAATCGAATCCTTCGGGTATTTATTGAATAATGTTTGGCTATCCTTGAAAGTAATACCCAATGCACTTTGTCGAACATAATAATTTGATCCAGAACACCCATATTTACTAATAAATTCTTTTTCTTTGCAATTAGTAAAATGGATTAGAATCAGAAAATAAAATAATAGCTTCTTCATAGTATAATTTTCATGCTATTTTTCAAATTTAAGTTCATTACGAAATTAATCATCAAATTTTTATATCACATTGCTATTAATTCAATTATCAAACTATTAGCAATATTATAACTAAGAGATTGTTTCTATAGCAGGTCCTTCACAATGTCATCATTGCTTAAACCTTCGGCCTCTGCTTTGTAGTTTTTCACCAAACGGTGTCTCAATACATTATAGGCCATAGCCCTTACATCTTCAATATCTGGCGATAATTTACCATTCATTAAAGCATGGCATTTAGCACCCAAAACTAAAAACTGACCGGCACGTGGACCAGCACCATAACTTATATAATCATTCACTTTCGCAGTAGCCATCGCAGTTTGTGGTCTGGTTTTGCTTACCAAGGTAACAGCATAATTCAATACATTGTCCGCTATTGGCGCCTTGCGCACCAAATCCTGAAACGATAATATTTCCTGTGAATTAATCAATTTATTGGTTTGCACCTTGACGTTCGAAGTGGTATTTCTTACAATATTAATCTCCTCTTCAAAAGTAGGGTAGGTAAGCGTAAGGTTTAACATGAAACGGTCTAACTGTGCCTCAGGTAAAGGATAAGTTCCTTCTTGCTCAATTGGATTTTGAGTGGCCAACACAAAGAATGGATGACCCAATGAATGTGACTTGCCACCAACTGTTACATTTCTTTCTTGCATGGCTTCGAGCAATGCAGATTGTGTTTTAGGTGGTGTTCTATTAATCTCATCGGCCAAAATAATATTAGCGAATAAAGGGCCTCTTATAAATTTGAACTGTCTGTTCTCGTCTAATATTTCATTCCCTGTAATATCACCAGGCATTAAATCAGGCGTGAATTGAATTCTGTTAAATTCTAAATCCAATACATCCGAAATGGTTTTAATTAATAAAGTTTTTGCTAGTCCTGGCACACCTACAAGCAAGGCGTGGCTATTGCAAAACAAGGTGGTTAGTACACCATTTACGGCATCATTCTGACCAACAATAACTTTGCCTATCTCATCCTGTATTTGTTTGTAGGTATGGGTAAATTTTTCTGCAGTTGCAATATCGCTCATAATAGTAATTATCTTTTAACGGTTAGCCATTCATCAATAAATCCACAATTCAAATAATGCGAACTGATAGAGATATACATGTCTTTTCTTTTGATTACAGCCCACTTATCTAATTCGGTTTTCTTTTTAGCCTCCAAAGCCATGGCTTGTATTCTTTGCCAATCTTCTTCTAAACTAGCAACGTGTGGTTTTGTTTCTGATTTTAAAAATAGAATGCGGTAATACGTGCTGCCATCTGGCGCATAACCTAAAATGGGTTCGCTGTATTGTCCTATTTTTAATTGACCTACTGTTGCGGCCATGTCCTTGTCTAAATAATCGTATGGAATTCTTTGGGTGCCTAAATTAGGGTCTGTGAAAAAGCCACAATTCGCTTTGGTTTCGTCATCTTGACTGTAATCTTTAACGGCTTTGCAAAAGGAGATTGAATCTTTGCGCAACCAACCTAAAATGGTATCAATTTTATTTCTTACCAATTCTAAATCATTCTCAACAATTAAAGGTGATACAAGAATATGGCGCACTATCAATCGTTCACCGCGTTTGTCTACAACCTTAATTATATGGTAGCCATAACGGGTTTCAATGATGTCGGAGATACTGTCTTTTTTCGTTTTAAAGGCGGCACGTTCAAATTCAGGTACCATGTCATTTCTTCCAAATTCTGGCAATAAACCACCTGTTCCTTTGCTTCCAGGATCCTTGGTGTAAAGACCAGCTAACTTGGCAAAGCTCTCGCCTTTTAAAATGCGATCACGCAATAATTCAATTTGCTCGCGTGCAATCTCTTTCGACTCAGGACTAAATACAGGTTTAATAGCAATCTGTGCAACCTCTACTTCGGCCGAGATAAATGGCAAACTATCTACAGGAATTTTTTTATAATAATCCCGCACTTCTTTAGGTGTAATTTTAACATTGCTTTGGATTTTATACTCCATTTTTTCAACCAACATTTGCGCTTTTACTTTAGGTCGCATTTGTGATTTGTATTCCGCAATGCTCATACCCAAGTACCTTTCAAGATTTGCCCTGCTGTTCATCTGTCTTTCGAAAAAACGCAAGTTGTTGTCCATCTTATCTTCCACTTCTGCATCAGAAATCGGCAAACTATCGACACCCGCTTGATGTATCAACATCTTATCGGTAAGCAGTCGTCTAAAAATAGAACAACGCAATTCGTCAGTAACTGGAATGTCCGGATCAATTTGAGAGATTAGCATATCCAACTCCGAACGCAAGACAGGGGTGTTTCCAACTACTGCAATAACTTCATCAATCACCTTTGGGTCATTGCTTTGGGATTGTATGTTTTGCCCCCAAAAGATAAGGCTA
Organism: uncultured Bacteroidota bacterium; assembly: GCA_903953615.1. Lineage (GTDB taxonomy): Bacteria > Bacteroidota > Bacteroidia > NS11-12g > UBA955 > JABMMZ01. The sequence goes on along the minus strand of CAJBKH010000392.1, from coordinate 1,252 downwards.
ATTAGCAATGCGATATATTTGATACTTGGTCTCAATTGTATTTTAATTAATTAGGAACTGATTTTAATGCAGGGGGTAAATTTTCACATCGCCATTACTTATTGCTTTTTCAACAAGTGAATTTTGTGTACTTTTAAGGAAATTAAGTTTGCGTTGATAAAGTAAAATGTCTTTTATTTTGTCGCGTTCAAATTCTATAGGTGAAACAGTATTTTTGATTCTAAAATCAATGATGTATAACAAATACAAAATACCATTCTCTTCAATTGTAATGAACTTGTTATTACTTAAAAAACGTTGTTGATTGTAGTTTTCATCCAATGGAATTTCTTTAACAATGTCATCTAGGTACAACCAATTATCATCAACGTAAAAATTATCAGCCTGTTTTTCTGCTGTTAATCGCAACAAAGAATCGTTCAAAACACTTGGACTTTGCATAAGGTTTTTAATCTTATTAACGTCCGTGCTGCCTTTCTTTATTTTGACATAGCGAATTTTGACAATGTTTTTTTTCAATTGAAAGTTGTTTGAATTATTGTTATAAAACGTTTCAATTTCACTTTCAGTTACACCTGTATCTAACTTTTCTTTGATGAGTTTTTGTTGGTATTCAAAAATCAATAAAGAGGTTTTGTAATCTTCAATTAATTTCGATTTGTCTTTTTCTTTACTGCTTAAATTGCTTTCAGCAGCTTGCAACATCAATTGTTTCTCAACCCATCGGTCGATGTATTGTTTCAATAAACCTGAACTATCACTCTCAGTTAATGTTTGAAAATAATTCGCAGGAATGTCACTTTTAAACAAAGTTTTACCGCCAGCTTCTGCTAGTATATCATTGCTCTTTGCTTGGTCTTTTGGTTTACAACCTACCAATACAATGAAGAGACAAATTGAGATATAATGAGCAAAGCGCAATGCCATTAGCGGGTCATTCTATTTTTGAAAATGGTATAATTGGCTTGATCAACTACGATAGGGTATTTGGCCATCAAAGATTCCAACCATGCTTTTTCTAAATAATTTTGATAGTCGCTGGTAATTGGACCTCTTGCTTCATTCAATGTTTTTTTACCTGATGGCAAGAATTGGTGGATTTGAATAATAACATAACCGCCTGGTACTTTCATGTCTTCAAATATTAAGTATTTGGTGTCTGTTTGACCGGTTTCAAATAACATGTTCGCGTAGTTATTGTCGCCTTTTTCAAATATACCAGTAATAGGATTTGCAATGTTTAATGGATTCT
>CAJBKH010000391.1 GCA_903953615.1 uncultured Bacteroidota bacterium | reverse complement strand
CCTGCAACTCGATTATAAAGCGCCTTCTAAATTTGGGTATCACATACATTCAGATGCAGCAGTTTCACGTGGACGCTTTGTAAGAAACGAGATTCAAGGCACAGAAGGTAGCCAAGGTCCCTATCGTTTGCAAGGCGCTAACAACGAATTAAACATCATTGTAATTTCTGGTACCGAAGTGGTTTATTTGGATGGTGAACGGTTAAGTCGCGGTCAACAAAACGATTATGTAATCGATTATAATACGGGCGAAGTAACCTTTATGCCTAAAAAGCTTATTACTAAATTCAGTAGGATAGTAGTAGAGTTTCAATACAGTGACAGGAATTATGCGCGTTCTGTTTTTGTAATTGGCAATGAATTCAAATCCGGTAAATGGGCGCATTCCATTCAGTATTTTAGCGAACAAGACAACAAATTACAACCCACTGATACAGCGAATAAAAATAATATTCAAAATATTTTAGCCAATGCAGGCGACCAAAAAGCGCTTTATCAAAATATCAGAAAATATACCACCTTTCAGCGCGACAGGGTCATGTATCGCAAAATTGATTCATTGGGGAATCCTATTTTTTTACAAGCGACTTCGGCCGAGTCAGACACCGTTTTTTATACGGTAACATTTTCATTGGTGGGTGCAGGCAAAGGCAATTATATTGCTTTGGCCAGCGCTTCGAATGGTAGGGCGTTTGCTTGGGTGCAACCTGTGAATGGCATTCCGCAAGGGAGTTACGAGCCTTATATCGAATTGGTAGCACCGAATAAATTGCAAATGTTGACGAGTAATTCAATTTATCAGTTCAATAAAAATACAAGTTTAAAACTTGAAGCGGCTTATTCCAATTTCAATCAAAATACATTTAGTACACTTGATAAAAGCAATGATGATGGCTTTGGGGCTTTCCTTGAATTTAAACAAAAGGATTATAAGCGTGGTAAATTTATTGTTTCAAATGAAGTTAAGGTTGAATTTGCCAATAAGAATTTTAAATATGTTGAGCGATACAGAGCCGTTGAATTCGATCGTATTTGGAACCGACAATTGAGTAATATCGGAAACATTCGACCTGTGTTAAACGAACTTATTTCAAATATCAAAACAAGCATCACTTATAAGCAAAAAACGAAGTTAACTATAGAAGCAGCAAACTATAAAAAGGGTCAGTTGTTCGATGGTTACCGCGGTTTAAGCGAATTGAATTATACAACAAGTCATTTGCAATTAAGTGCGATGGGTGAAATGCTATCCACCAATTCAAAACAAACAACAGTTGGTGTTCGCAACAATTATTATAAATACAAAGGGGGAGTAACTTATCTTTTTAAAAATTTAAAAATAGGAGCCGAAGGTTCTCAAGAACAGAGTATTTTCAAGGAAGATACAAGTGTTAATTTGGGAAAGAATACTTTTAATTTTAATCAATTTTCAACCTTCCTTCAAAGCAACAACACCTTGAAATGGAAATACAAATTGGAAGCCAGTGTTAGAACAGATTTTTTGCCAATGGGCGAGGTATTGCAACAATCATCAATTGCCTATAATGGAACAGGAACCTTGGAACACAATGATGCAAAAAACAACCGTTTAATCATTACGTCAAACTATAGAAAATTAGAAACACGTAATATTATTACACCTGAGCAAACCATTTTAAATCGGATAGAATACAATGCCAACTTGTTAAAAAAAGTGATTGGAACAACTACCTATTATCAGATTGGTACAGGTAGAGAGCAGAAAAGACAATTCTCATATACTCTGGTGCAAGCTGGTTTTGGAACCCATACATGGATAGATTATAATGGCAATGGTATTGAGGAGCTAAACGAATTTGAATTGGCCACTTATTCCGATCAAGCAAAATATGTAAAAGTCTATTTGCCAACCAATGAATTTATAAGAAGTAATACCAATGAATTCAATCAAACCATTCGTATTCAAGCCCCACAGAAATGGCAATCGGGCAATAAGTTTAAACGTTTTTTTACACGCTTTAATACTATAACTTCCTACAAGGCTGACCGCAGACTTACAGATAACCGTTTAACCACTATTATTAATCCATTTAAGTTAGATGTAGCAGATACTTCATTAATATCTGTAAGTAGTTTAATTAAACAAACTACTTTTTACAACCGAACAAGTGCTAAATTTGGAATAGAACATACCATACAAACCAACCGCTTGAAATCATTTTTAAATAGTGGATTTGAATGGCGTAAAATAGATAAGCAAAATATTGTTTTGCGTTATGGTTTCAATAAACAGATTAATTTGGTAACGGCACTCGAGGGGCAAGCAAAACAAAACACCAATCAGTTTTTTGCGAATCGCAATTACAATTATACCGCTCGGTCTGTTTTTCCTGAATTGTTTTATCAATCAATCAAAGGCTTTCGAATGGGTTTGTTTTATAAGTATTTAGAAGCGGCCAATCAAAAAGACTTAGGAGGCGAGTTGGTGTTCATTTCTGAATTGGGTGCGGAGTTCAGGTATTTCATCATCAACAAAGGTAATATTGATGCCAAAATTACTTCGCATAGTATCAATTTTAAAGGCAATGCAAACAGCCCATTGGCATTCGATTTATTGAATGGTTTGAGCAATGGTCAAAATCTAACTTGGAACATTAGTTTTGGTGGCAAGGCTGCTGGTAATATTCAAATTAACATTAGTTACGAAGGGCGCAAAACACAAGTTTATAAAACAGTGCACATCGGTCGTGCCGAGGCCAGGTATATTTTTTAAGTATTAAGAGAACACTCTTAAACTGTTGCTAGTTAATGTTGTTTTGTATTCCGTTAAATTGGTGTTTGCTGGTCCTTGCGTTACGGCACCATTGCTGCTAAATTGGGCATTGTGATTTGGACAAACAAAGTTATTACTGCTTGCTACATAGTTAATGTTAGTTCCTTCGTGGGTACATGCTGCGGATACGGCAATAAAGGTACCTGAGTTGGTACGCGCAACAATGACACCATCTTTAATTAAAAAACCACCATTTTTTGATAATGCACCAGTCGAAACATCAAGCGTAAAATCAATGTTTGCAGGTTCAGTGCTAGTTTTTTTGCAACCACTTAAACTGCCAAAACAAATAGGCGATAAAACAATGGCGGCACCAACACCTACTTGTGCTAAAAATTCTTTTCGTTTCATAAATATTATATATAATTTAAATTAAGAGATAAGTTTGGCGATACCAAAGGCAGCAGCTGCAGCTAATAAGCCAATAAGCGTAACTTTAAAGGCGCCATAAATAGGTGGTTGTCCGGTGACTTTACTTTTAAAATAGCCAAATACAAACAAACACATTGTAGTGACTGCAAGCGAAAGCAGTAAGCCATCATGAGGATTTTCAGTTAGCATATAGGCAGCCAATGGTAACAATCCGCCAATAAAGTAGGAGATGCCAATGGTCAAGGCACTTTTATGCGCCCTACTTGGATGCGGTTCCTCTAATCCCAATTCAAAACGCATCATAAAATTAACCCACTTCGTTTTATCTTTCGATAATTCCTCTGCAATTAAATGTTGAGATGCTTCGCTCAAGCCATATTCAGCAAAAACTTCCTTCACTTCTTCCATTTCGCGTTCAGGAACTCTTTCAACTTCCTCATATTCGCGTTTTAATTCACTTTGGTAATGGTCTAGTTCTGTTCTGCCTGCTAAATAACCACCCAAACCCATCGCAATACTGCCTGCAACAATTTCGGCAATACCTGCTGTAATAATTACAGCATTGCTATCTACCGCACCACTTAAGCCAGCGGCTAAAGCAAAAGGAACAGTTAAGCCATCGCTCATGCCGATGACTGTATCAGTTATAAAATCAGAGCTTTTTAAATGTTTTTCGTGATGTATCATTGCAATTATTCGTCTGCTGTATTTTTTAAAGTCATTAATAAGTTATAGGCACCTTCCGTCACTATTTTTTTTAATGGCGAAATATCGGTAATTATTTCAATCCAACCATTCTCTAAATTACCAATTTCAATTTCAATCATATTAAATTGGCGTTCGCCTATTACTTCAAAAATATATTGTTTGCCCTCAAATCTTACAACCGCAGCCTCAGGTAAGACATTTGCAATATTGTTCTTGATCTCTATCTCGGCATTCATATACATCCCAGGGATGAGGGTTTTGTCGTAATTGTCGAAATGACAATGCACCTCGGTACTTCCATTTTGATTTAAATCGTTACTAATTAGGAGTATTTGACAATTGTGCTGAATGTCGGGGTGAACGTTGTTGTATGCAATAAGTTTTTGTCCAATAAATAATTTGTTGATGTCTTTTTCATAAACATTTAAATTAAGGTGAATATCAGAAGGGTCTACCAATTCAAATAAAACTTCGCTTGGGTTAATGTACTTGCCAATGTTGGCATTTACTTTTGAGGTAAAGCCATTAATAGGAGAGTAAATGCTGACACTTTTTGACAGTGTATTCTCATTTAAATTGTCAGGGTTAATCCCTATGAGTTTTAACTTTTCACTAAGTGATTTAATAGTTATTTTTTGGGTTAAATAAGTTGACCTTGTTTGTTCAAATACTTTATCACTTGTTGCCTTGTTTTTATTTAATTCCAATTGTCTTAAATATTCATTTTCGATAGATGAAAATTGAGCCTTCGCAATAAGTAAATCCTGCTGTAGTTGAATGTACTGCTGATCCTCTATGGTTGCAATTGTTTGGCCCTTGCTAACACGCATGCCAGGCAATAGATTGGTTGTCTTTAAATAGCCACCCATCGGCACACTGATTGAAACCATGTTTTGCGGTGGGACGTCAATTTTGCCATTCACTTTTAAGGTAGATGAAACTTGTTTTTGTTCTATCTTGCCAATTATAATGCCTGCGTTTTTAAATTGTGCCGCACTTAAATTAATTTCTGTCGGGTTTTTTTCAACTGTTTGAACCTCGGGGGCTTTTTTATTGTTACATGCACCTAATATTAAAAGGAAAATGAAACAGGTAATTTTTAAATTATTTTTCGGAGAAATGTTTTGAATTAAATTCATTGGTTTAAGCTGTGTTTGTTGTTTGATAATATGTTCTCATTTGTCCATTGAACATGTCTAATAAAATTGGTTTTGCGTTGATTGCAATTAGGGATGTTACACAAATTGCATTGGTGTGGCATACAGCCATCAATATGAACAAAGAACTCAACGCGTTCTTTAAAGTGTTTGGTTAATAAATTCGTTAGGCGATCAAGCAAATGGTGGGCCTCGTTAACATTAATATAAAAAGGAACAGTTAAATGACAATCGATATGGTAAAATCCTGCATAGTTTATAACGCGCATATTATGAACGTCTACCCATTCAACCTCGCGGTGTTGATTTAAAACTTTTATAATGTCATCAATAATTTCATTGTCTGTTTCATCCATAATTCCTGAAACCGAACGGCGAATAATTTTATAACCCGTAAAAATAATGATGAAAGCAAAAACCAAAGCGGCAACGCTATCAATCCATTTTTCACCAGTAATTAAAATTAATAAGATACCAACTAATAAGCCTAAGGTAGAATAGGTATCCGATTTTAAATGACTACCACTCGCTATCAATATTGGGGAGTTTTCTTTTTTACCTTTGTTGACGCATATTTGTCCAACAATGTAATTCACCACTGCAGTGATAGCAATTAAGATGATACCATAATCAAGTTTCTTTATTTCGTGTGGATGTACAAGGTTGTTGATGGCTTCATAGATAATAATTAAACCGGCAATACTGATCAACACACCTTCGACAGCCGAAGATAAAAATTCAACTTTCCCATGCCCATAAGGATGTTCCTTGTCTTTCGGTTTTGAAGATAGAATGATGCTGTAAAGACCTATAAAACCTGCTACCACATTCACTGTGCTTTCCATGGCATCGGTTAAAATAGCGACTGAAGAGGTGATTAGCCAAGCAATAACTTTAACTATAAATAGAAGGACAGAAACACTTACTAGTATTTTCTGCATGCGTATCGTATTGACTTGTTTTTCTTGCATCTTATTGTTCTAAGTAATTCAGGTTAATGATAGATTCGTTCAGATTTTTTACTACATTGATATATTCATTCTGAATTGCGATGGCTTGATTCGTAAGTAATACAAATTCAATATAATTGATTTCTCCATTTAATAATTGTCTCTTTGCCGTGTTGATAATTGTATTGGCATTTTTAAGTGCGAGTGTCTCATAGTAGTCAACCATTTGTGTGTTTTTAATAAATTGTTGTTGAGCTTTAAAAAACTCATTTTTTATTTGATGCACAGCATTATCGTAATTAGAATTAGCAATGTTTTCATTGATTTTTGAAGCATTGATACTCGCCTTCTGAGAACCGTAAAAGAGTGGAATGCCAATGCCAAATTGAAAGGATTGAAATCGCGTAGCAGTAGTGTAAGATTGTCTATCTGCACCTTCACCCCTCATGCTCATGTTGCTGTATGAAAGACCAAGGTCGGGCAACAGTTTGGATAGCTCTAAGGCTGTGTTTTTCTCCGCAATGAGTTGCTGTTGTTTTGCCATTAAAACGCTGGTATGTTGTACCAATTGACTTGAATCAGTGTCAGCTGTGTAATTCAATTTGAAACTTATTTCAGAAGGAACGAATACAGTTGTAACGTTTAATAAATATTGAAACTGAAATTGAATAATTTTAATGTCCGCTCTTAATTCGTTCAATTGGTTGGCAATTTGTCCCGATTGGGTTTCAGCGGTTATTTTTTCTAATATATTGCTTTCCCCAATTTTGAAATTCAAATTTGCTTTTATCAAAAAGTCAGAGTAGATGCTATCCGATCGTACTAATATTTTTTCTTTTTCGAACAAATAATAAAGCAGATAGTACACATTCGAAACTTCTTTTATCAATTCCTTTTCTTTTAATTTAGCTTGCATTACACTGCTCTGCCAAGTAGCAGTTAGCAATGCTTTTTGTTTAGAATAAACCGTTGGAAAATTAATACTTTGTGTAATGCCAAAACGGGTGTCAGAATACCAGCTATTTAACTGTCCATATTCAAAGCCAACACTTGTTTGAGGAATATTGGCGCTAGTTTTAATGAGCATTCGCTGATAATCTGCTTTCAGTCTTTCGTTTCTTAACAACAGGTTGTTTTTTGTAGCTGAATCAATTGCTGATTTTAATGAAATAGGAACTTGGCCATAAATAATATTTACGGTTGCAAGACTCCAAATTAATAGTATGAATTTAAAGTGCTGTTTCATCATTTAAATTTGATTTAGATTGACCCATGTTCTCGAATAAGATGTATAATATTGGTAGTACAAAAAGTGTAAGAAAGGTAGCAATCATGAGGCCGCCAATTACAACAGTGGCCAACGGTCGCTGCACCTCTGCGCCAGCACCATTGCTTAGCGCCATTGGAAGAAAGCCTAAGGATGCTACAAATGCCGTCATTAATACGGGACGTAAACGCAACTGAGTACCTTTAATAACAATTACTTTTAAATCGTTTAGACCTTGTTTTTTTAGTTGATTAAATTCTGCAATTAGGACAATGCCATTTAAAACCGCAACGCCAAATAATGCAATAAAACCAACCCCAGCACTAATACTAAATGGCATATCTCTTAAAGCTAGAAACAAGATGCCACCGATTGCAGATAGCGGAATAGCGGAATAAATTAATAAGCCATGTTTAACAGAATTGAAGGCAAAATACAGTAAAACAAAAATCATTAAAAGCGATACAGGCACTGCAATTGCAAGTCTTTTTTTTGCCGCCTCCAGATTTTCGAAAGCACCGCCATAGGTAGGGTAGTAGCCGGCTTGGAACTTAATTTTTTCACCTACTTTTTCTTGTAATTCATTGACAATACTTTGAACATCGCGTCCACGGATATTAAAACCAACAATGATTCTGCGTTTGGCATCTTCACGTTGAATTTGGTTGGGCCCATCTTGTATCTCAACTTTTGCAAATTGTGAAAGCGGTATTTGGTTGCCATTGGGCGTTGGGATTAATAAATTTTGTACATCTGCTAATTCATTTCTTTTTTCACCAGTTAAACGCACTACTAAATCAAACCGCTTTTCGCCTTCAAATATTAATCCAGTACTTTGACCAGCAAAGGCTGTATTCAATATTCTATTGATGTCTGAAATGTTCATATTGTATTGTGCAATTGTACTGCGGTTATAGGTAATATTAATTTGAGGCATACCAGTAACAGGTTCTACATAAACATCCTTTGCACCTTCCACTGTAGAGATAATGGCGCCCATTTGTTCAGCATAAGCCGCCAATGAATCTAAATTTTCACCAAATATTTTACAAACAACATCTTGTTTGGCACCTGTCATCAATTCATTAAAACGCATTTGTACTGGGTATTGAAATCCAAATGTTACACCTGGCACAGCTTCCAATGCCTTGCTCATTTTTTCGGATAATTCATCAAATGTTTTGGCACTGGTCCATTCTTTTTTGTCCTTTAAAATAATCATTAAATCCATAGCATCAATAGGCATTGGATCGGTAGGTACCTCGCCACTTCCAATTTTTGCAACTATTTTCTGAACTTCAGGAAATCGTTTTAATAAAATGGCGGAGGCTTTTTGCGATGCATCGATGCTTACATTTAAATTACTACCTGGCAATACTCGCGTTTCAACGGCAAAGTCGCCTTCTTCGAGTGCTGGAATAAATTCACCACCCAATGTTGTAAATACAAAAATAGATAGAATAAATAATGCGATGGTGCTTGAAATTACGAGCTTCGGGTAATTTAAAATTTTATTAAGGGTTGCTTTATAAGCGTGTTCAACCTTTCCCATCAATTTATCTGAAAGGTTTTTCTTGGTTTTAACTTTTTTGCTCAAAAACAATGCACTCATCATTGGTATATAAGTGAGCGATAAGATAAAGGCGCCAATAAGTGCAAATGCAACGGTTTGGGCCATCGGTTTGAACATTTTCCCCTCAATGCCTTGCAATGTAAAAATTGGGAGGTATACAATTAAAATAATAACCTGGCCAAACACTGCGCTGTTCATCATTTTCGATGCTGAATAGCGAACCTCATCATCCATTTGTTTCTGTTCAATTTTAATTGATGATCCGAATTTTTTGGTATCAGCTAATTGGTGCATAACAGCTTCAACAATAATGACTGCTCCATCTACAATTAAGCCAAAATCAAGTGCCCCCAAACTCATTAAATTGCCACTTACACCAAATAAATTCATCATGATGATTGCAAATAGCATTGCCAATGGTATGACAGACGCAACCAACAAGCCTGCTCTAAAGTTGCCTAAAAAAAGTACAAGTATGAAGACAACGATTAGCGCACCTTCCATTAAGTTTTTTTCGACAGTGCTTATGGCATTGTCAACCATTTTAGTGCGGTCTAAGAATGGTTCGATAATAACCCCTTCTGGCAATGACTTTTGGATTTGTGCTATGCGTGCCTTAACATTTTTTATAACTTCCGAACTGTTGGCGCCCTTTAGCATCATCACGACTGCACCAGCAACTTCGCCTTTGTCATTATAGGTCATCGCTCCATAGCGCGTGGCATGTCCAAGTTTTATTTCTGCAACATCTCTAATAAAAATGGGATTTCCATTGGTATTGTTTTTAATGGCGATACTGGAAATATCATCAATATTAGTCAGTAAACCTTCCGATTTTATGAATAGAATGGTCGGTCCTTTTTCAATGTAGGCGCCACCTGTATTTTGGTTGTTGCTTTCAAGTGCTTTAAATACATCGGCAATATTGATATCAAAGGATTGTAATTTATTGGGATCAATTTCGATTGTGTATTGTTTTAATTTACCTCCAAAACTGCTAACCTCTGCCACACCTTGAACCCCTATCAATTGTCTTCTAACAATCCAATCTTGAATGGATCTTAAATCAGTCTCATTGTATTTGGTTTCAAAGCCAGGTTTCGCGCGCACCACATATTGGTATATTTCTCCAAGTCCTGTTGTTACTGGACCTAATTCTGGAATGCCAATGTCCTTGGGTATTAAGGTTTGTATTTTTTGTAATTTTTCGGTCACTTGTTGGCGTGCCCAATAGACATCTGTCTCATCGTCGAATACAATGGTTACCAATGAAAGTCCAAATCTTGAAAAGCTTCTAATTTCTTTGATGCCATGGATATTACTATTGGCCTGTTCAATTGGAAAGGTAACAAGTCGTTCAATGTCTGTAGCCCCATAAGAAGGAGCAACAGTAATTATTTGAACTTGGTTGTTCGTAATGTCAGGCACTGCATCGATTGGCAATTTGGTAACTTGATAGATACCATAACCAATTAATCCTACTGTAAATAGTAGAATTATTAATTTATTTTTTATTGAAAATGCTATTGTTTTTGTAAGCATTAATAATTGTTCTTTTTATTCCTGTGTTTAAGGAATGGTTAATATAAAATTGAATGAAAATTGAATTCAATAATTTACAGGTATGCAACAACATGGTAGTGTCGTTGGAATAGGCATGGGTAAATTAATTGAAAATCAAAACGGTTGAATTCTAAGCAGTTTTAGGAGGTTGCCAAATACTTTCTGTAAGCATGGAGGTATAAAAAACCTCCTTGTATTTGCTACAAACTTTTTTAAAGTAAAAATTTGATAAATGGGTGTTTAGCGTGAGGAAATTAACATCCGCAATAATAATGTGACCAGCAATGGTACAATGTGATTTGAAAGGCAGCTTATTGTGTTGTGAATCACTTTTTAAATTGTCATTTTCATTGTAATGCATGAAGATAAAATCAACAAATGAAATGGTGCGGTCCAATTTTTTATGGTGCATGTAATGCGCGACCAATTGAGGTACTTTTAAAAGTTGGTGTAACTCAGTACTGGTTATACTGAAAACCAATAGTAAAAATATAACAATTGTTTTTTTCAACAATACAAAGATAAAGCTATTCTTAAACAAACAAAAAAATCTATTTTCGCACTATGTTTATTTCAGGGTTTACCATCGCTAGGAATGTAGTGAAAGCTGATTATCCAATAAGAGAGGCCATATACTCAATATTACCCTTATGCGATGAAATTATCGTGGCAGTGGGTAAAAGCGAGGATGATACTTTGGCCTTTATTAAAAGCTTTAATGAACCCAAAATTAAGATTATTGAGACCATTTGGGATGATAGTTTAAGAGAAGGAGGGAAGGTACTTGCCATAGAAACAGACAAAGCAAAGCAAGCAATTAATCCAAAAGCAGACTGGTGCTTATACATACAAGCAGATGAATGTCTTGACGATCGATCTATCGAAAGTTTGAAATTGCAATTAGAGAAGTATAGCAATAACAATGAAGTGGAAGGGTTGTTATTCGACTATACCCATTTTTTCGGAAGTTATAATTATGTAGGCGATAGCAGAAATTGGTATCGGCATGAAGTTCGTATTGTAAAAAATTGGCCAAATATTAAATCATACAAAGATGCCCAAGGCTTTAGGATTGATGAAAGGAAATTAAAAGTTAAAAAGGCCAACGCAACAATGTTTCATTACGGATGGGTTAAAAATCCTGAAGTTCAATTAGAAAAATTAAAACAAGCTAGAAAACTTTGGCACAGCGATGATTTTATAGAAAATGAATATCAAAACATGCAAGCGTTTGATTTTAGTGAAGTCGATTCTTTGAAAGCTTATCATGGCCATCATCCTGAAGTTATGAAAGCACGTATAGCCGAACAAAATTGGAACTTTACATTTGATACAAAACGAAAGAATATGTCCTTAAAGAAAAGGTTGTTATATGCCATCGAGCAATGGACAGGTATCAGACTTGGAGAGTATAAAAACTATAATTTAATTTAAACTAATCCTGTGGCAACTTTGGTTAAACCATTGTAATCGATGATGGTAATTTTACGGCCTTTAACAATGATTAAATTATCGGTTTTTAACTTCTTTATTTGACGTACCAATGATTCGACAGCAGTGCCAATATAATTGGCCAAATCTTCTCTTGAAAAAGCTAAAGTGCTGTTTAGTTTTAAGTTGTTGTCAAGGGCTAATAAGCTAATAGCAACGCGCCCAAGCAGCGGTTTTCTAGCATAGTCTAACAATTTAATATTTAGCATTTTGGCCATCTGTGCAAGATATAAAACAATTGCTTGACTAAATTCTGGAGATTTTTCCATTTCCTTTTTTACAGTTTCTTTTGAAACGAGTTCTATTTCACAATCTGTAATTGCGGTTGCAAAGACTCCGCAACGCTCATTGTTAAAGATTGGAGTTACCCCAAAAATCGAATCTCTTCCTAAAATAAAAACAATGTCTTCACTTCCATTAGGATTCACAGAATAAATTTTTACAAACCCTTTTCGTATATTATAAATACCTGCAGAGTATTCAAAATCATGCACGATGGTAGCATTTTTTTTATAGGTCTGTAGTGCAGTATTAGAAAATAAGTTGTTTAATACATCTGCTGAAAGATGGTCCCAAAGAGGGGTTGCCTTGTAAAAAAACTTGTCAATTGCTAGTGTTACTTCCAATTTAAATGAGAATGGTTCAAGGCAAATATATAGATTATTCTAAGTTTACAATGAAAATTTTAATTAACTATCAAAAAAAGTTTACTTTGGTTGACTAAAATCAAATGAATTATTTTATATTTCAATAAAAAAGGCAGATGAGTAATTCATCTGCCTTTCTTGACTTATATAAATATGGGTTTATTGAATTGTTATTTTTTCTATATG
>CAJBKH010000390.1 GCA_903953615.1 uncultured Bacteroidota bacterium | reverse complement strand
ACCACAAAGGGCGCAAAGTTAGAGCCACACAAAGTTCACAAAGATTTTAGGACAAAGTTGTACGATAATATGAATTTCTTGGTGTTCTTAGTGGGTATTGTCTTAGTGTTCTTTATTGCAAGCAATGCTGCTTCGCGGTGTGGTTAAAAAAGTAGGCTCGTTTATTTTATGATTTTTGAAATGTTTAAAAAAACATACCGATTGGTATTTTTTAATGGTTTGTGACTACTTTGAGGGAAAAAGAACGTTTATTGCAATTTATGCATTTATGATTTGATTAATTTTATCTTTTACTATTGTTAGTCGGTCGGCCAAGATTAAGGGATGTATATGCGCGTAAAGGATTTCATCATAATTACTATTCTTAACCAATATTGTAAACTGTGTTTTTAGAAAGTCTTTTATTTCAGGTATTGTTGATGAAACTTCTTCAACAATATTCATCCTATTATCAATTATATTAATGATATCCTCAAAATCATGACTGGTTCTATAATCTGTTCCTCTGTTGTTAAAGGCTTCGAATTTTGTGGCTAAATAACAAGGTGCAGCTAAAATTTGTATGTTTTCTTCATTTGCTTTCACTATTCGCAAATCACTAAAGCCTAACTTATACCATTGATTTGCAGGTCCAAGTGGGCCATCCTCTGAAGGCATGATATCTACGGGGATATTTTTGTATTTATAACTACAGATTGCATGGCCATCGGGATCGGGATAGAAACCTAATGCTGAGAGTTTTTCTTGAAGTTCAGACCACATACTTAAATTTAAAATATTCAATGTTAAATCGATATCCGATGTTGGCCTTATTTCATTCGCTGCAGGGTCATCGGTATAAAGACTAACAACAGCTCCACCTACAAATACCATTTGGTCTTTCAGTTCTTGTAATGCATGCGCAATTTCTGCCACAACAGCGATATTAATCGTCCTATTTTCCATTTGAGTTTGAATCTTTTATTTTCCTAAGATGCGCAATTTAAGTTCTTTCATTGCCAATTCTCTTTCTCTTGCCTTTCCTACGCGTATGGCATCAATCAATGCCAATAATTGATATAGATTCTCGTCTTTTCTAGCCGCTTCAACAACCGATTTATAGAGTGGTATGATACTCTGCCCTCTTAAATTTCCTTTGGCAGATGGCCATACGTAATGCTCTTCGCTTTTTATATACTTATTCAAAGGAGGTGCCGAATGAGCTGTAGCAATTCCTCTTACGATAGCGCCTGGTTGCTGAGGAAATACATATTTAATGCCGTATTCTATGAATTCAAGCAATGCCAACTTGCTTACTTTTTTACCGACTGAATCTAATAAGCCTGCATATTTTGAACGCACCAATGATTTACTCACTTCAGACTGACTAATACCCAAATCTTCAGCTAAAGTATTTTGTAACCATGCCTCATCTCCTAAAGCAATCATTTTTAGTAAAATTACAATGTCCTGCGGACTAATAACTTGTTGTTGTACCATCGTATTTTAATTAATATTCCATATTCGAATATGCAATAATATGATATTAATAATTAAAAATCAAGTGTTAATGATAAAATATTCCGTATTCCAATATGGAATAATTGTTCATTGAAATTATTATTTCGCTACTTTCTAAAAACATACCGATTGGTATTTTTTAATGGTAGGTAGTTTAAAACATGGTTAGTGGTTTTAGGATTTAACCATACAGTGGTGCTGCTTTGAAGCACAAATCATTTAACCACACCGCGAAGCAGCATTGCTTGCAATAAAGAGCGCAAAGATAGAGCAACACAGAGAGAACAAAGAATTTTGCACAAGTTTATTATACTTTTATTCGGTTAATATCTCTTTGTGTTCTTAGTGGGTATTTTCTTCGTGTTCTTGGTGGTTAAAAATACGCAGGCTATCAAAAAAAAACCTTGCACAATTTTATGCAAAGTCTTTTTTGTATTTAAAAAATCTTAAAATTTTAAAATCAAAAAATCTTAAAATTCTAAAGGCGTTTAGTGTTCCTTCTGTTTTTTATAGAATGAAGAATTAAATCAATTCTCAACCTCTGCTCATACAAAGCGCGTTTTGCAGTGCCCAATTGGCCGATGTGTCGGTCAATCAAGCCATCAATTGAAACAGTTTTAAATTTATTTTCCATCGTTATTACCTCCATCAAAAATAAATAAAAAATCTGAAAATCTATAAATTCAAAAATCAAAAAATGGCTCTACTTTTTCCCGTGCGCATCAATTACCGCTACGGCTACCATGTTCACGATTTCGCGAACACTGCTGCCCAGTTGTAAGAAATGCACCGATTTATTGAAGCCCAAGAGTACGGGTCCCATGCTTTCGGCAGCACCAAAACTCTGCGCAAATTTATAAGCAATATTGCCCGCAGCTAAGTTTGGAAATATAAAAGTATTCACCTCTTTATCTACCAAAGTACTGAATGGGAAATTCTCTTTTAACATGTCGTTGTTCATTGCGAAATTGGCTTGTATGTCGCCATCTACTACAATCTCAGGATTGTTCTTGTGCAAGTAGGCCACAGCCTCGGCTGTTTTGCCTGGTACCTCGCCTTTAGCACTTCCAAAATTGCTATAACTCAACATGGCGATTACAGGCTTAACACCCAACTTTAAAACCTCTGCATGTGTCATCTTCGTAATCTCTATCAACTCTTGCGCAGTAGGATCGATGTTCACTGTGGTATCGGCAAAAAAGTAAGGGCCTTTTTTCGTCATGATAATGTACATGCCCGCAATTTTTGTAATGCCTTGCTCGCGCCCTACAATTTGCATGGCGGGTTTCAACGACTTCGGATAATTTTTGGTTAAGCCCGAAATAAAGGCATCGCCTTCGCCTTCGTTTACCATCATACAACCGTAATAATTGCGGTCGCGCATTAACTTACCAGCTTCGTATACATTAATGCCTTTGCGTTGTCTGCCAGCAAAAAATTTCTCACCAAAGTATTCGCGTTTGGCATCTTCCATCAATGGATCGATGATGCTTACATCGCCCAAATCAATGGCGTATTCATCTAATAGTGCTGTAATTTTTTCTTTGTTACCCAATAAAATTGGAATGGCTATGCCTTCTTCTTTGGCGATTTGTGCCGCTTTTAAAATCTTCACATTATCGGCCTCGGCAAATACCACACGCTTAGGATTCTGACGGGCTCGGGTCATCATTCTTCTGATGAACCTGTTGTCGAGTCCCAAACGGTTTCTCAATTCCAATTTGTATTTGTCCCAATCTAAAATTGGATTCTTCGCTACACCGCTGTCCATGGCGGCTTTGGCTACTGCAGGACTCACCGCTTCGATTAAGCGCGGATCAATTGGTTTAGGGATAATATAAGTTCTGCTGAATTCTACATTCGATTCGTTGTAAGCTTTCATTACTGAATCTGGCACTGGCTCTTTGGCAAGACCAGCAATGGCTCTCACAGCCGCCAATTTCATTTCTTCGTTAATGGTGGTAGCTCTTACATCTAAGGCTCCACGGAAAATAAATGGAAAGCCTAAAACGTTGTTCACTTGGTT
>CAJBKH010000389.1 GCA_903953615.1 uncultured Bacteroidota bacterium | reverse complement strand
GTCGCCTTTGGATTCACAAACAATAAATTTTCTTTGATGGTGCCCGAAAACAATTGGGTGTCTTGGGTTACAAAACCTATTTGCTCGCGCAATTCATCCAAATCAATGTCTTTGCCATCGATGTTATCGTATAACAATTTGCCTTCTTTGGGTTGGTATAAGCCTACCAATAGTTTTACCAAGGTGGTTTTACCCGAGCCCGAAGGACCAACAAACGCAATGGTTTCGCCCTTATTGATTTTGAAATTAATATTCACCAAGGCAGGGGTGCTGGCACTTTGGTGTTGGAAAGTGACATTTTGAAATTCGAAATTTTCGAGGTGGTTTAATACCTGCGGCTTGCTCGGTTTGTATTCAATAGGCGTATCCATTAAGCGCTTGAAATTGTCCAAAGACACTTCGGCCTCTCTGTGAATCAAAATGATATTGCCCAATTCCTGCAAAGGATTGAAAAGGAAAAAGGAGTAAAACAAGAAGGTGAAATATTGACCAGGACTCAAAGCATTTTGGAAAATCAGAATCAATAAAATAACAATCATGATACTGCGGGTAAATTGTACCGCGGTGCCTTGCAAAAAGTTTAAGCTTCTGATGTATTTTACTTTCTTTAATTCTAAGCCTAAGATTTTATAGGTGGTATTGTTTAAGCGCTCTATTTCTTGGTTGGCCAAGCCCAAACTTTTTACCAATTCGATGTTGCGCAAACTCTCGGTGGTGCTGCCTGCCAATGCCGTTGTTTCGCCCACAATGCTTTTCTGCATTAGCTTAATTTTCTTGCTCAATACCGAGCTGATAAAGCCAATTAAAATAATGGCACCTACATACACCAAACTCACTTTAACGCTTACACTCAAAGTAAATATCATCACAAACACAATGCCCACTACCGAGGTAAACAAGATGCCAATAAACGAGGTAATTAAACGCTCAGAATCGGTTCTTACTTTTTGTAAAATTGATAGGGTTTCGCCACTGCGTTGGTCTTCGAAGGTTTGAAACGGCAACTCGAGCGAATGTTTTAAGCCATCGGCAAAAATTTGTGCGCCCAGTTTTTGAACGATTACATTGGTATAGTAATCTTGGAAGTTTTTAGCGATTCTAGAAACCATCGAAACACCTACCGATAAGCCCACAAGGAACAAGGCGTGGTTGATGTATTGCTGTTTGGTAAGCTCGCCTCTTTTGTTAATGATTTCGTCTACGATTCTTCCAACAATTTGTGGATCTAATAGCGAGAAACATTGGTTAATGGTGGCAAGAAACAATGCCAAGAAAACGTATTTTATGTTAAAACGTAAGTATTTAAAAAGAATTTGCATTGTATATTATTGGTGCAAATATAAGGCGCGCCCAATTAAAAAAAGGGAGAAATTATTCGCAATACAAGAATGCGTTTATAGAGAAAAACGATAATTTTTATTGATGCTATCAATAGCGTTTAAAACGCCAAGACAGCTTCAACTTTTGCTAACAAGGCATCAATCTCTGCATGGTTTTTTTGCAACACCGCTTTGGCTTCTGCTGCTAAGGCTTGTGCCTTGTCAGTAGTGCTTAAACCTTTGGCATTTACCATCACATTGAAATACGCACCGCGCACCGCTGTTTTAATGCATAACAAACCAACTGCTGCATCGGTCACACTGTTCGGATTGCCATGCTCAACCATGTATTGTAAAAGTGGAATGCAATTGTAAGCCACTTTCATGGTTCTCAAAGGCACTTCGGTGGCATAAATAGAAGCATTTTCGATGGCTGCTTTGCGCAATTCTTTTTCATCCTCATTGTCTTTCGGCATGCCGAAGGCATTCATAATAGCATTGAAAGAATTCGTGTCTTCATCAATTAAAAACAACAACTCATCTTTTAGCGTCTGACCTTTATCGGCCCAATCAGAAAATTCTTTGGTGCGCGCTTCCCAACCTCTTTTATCGGCACTTAAATTGGCCACCATGGTACCCAAGCTTATACCCAATGCGCCACACAAAGCACTTACCGAGCCACCACCTGGGGCAGGACTCTCGCTCGCCGTTTCGTTGGCAAAGGCTGTGATGGTCATGTCTACCAAACGTTTGTTGCTCTTATGTTCTAATACATATTCGATGATGCGTTCTTGTGGATTGAAAGCACCCAATTGGCTTAAGCCCATGGATTGAAT
>CAJBKH010000388.1 GCA_903953615.1 uncultured Bacteroidota bacterium | reverse complement strand
TGTATTTACTTTGTTTTTAAGAACAGTGTTCTCATCGGTCAATACAACTGTTTGGGTTTTACAGTTCCTTAAAATTTCTGATTCATTATAAGTCCCTTTTTCTCTATTGAGTAAATCTCTTTCTTTTTGATCTAATTGTTTTTGACGGGCATTCAGAATGTCTTCTTTCTTTTTCAATTCATTCTCTTTGTCGATATCGGCTTTGGAGCGAATGGTTTTTTCGATGATAATGGTATCGTGTACCACTTTTTGAATCACTTCACCTTTTTTATTGATAATAACAGTATCGCGTACTTTTATTTTGATTGTATCGTGTTTAATAATTCTAATGGTATCGCGTTTAACTGTTTTAAGTGTGTCTTTTTTAAGAATGGTATCACGTTGTTTAACAGTGTCAATGTGGTTAGGTTCTACTTTTTCTTCGTACCACCATTTGTGGCAATGACCAATGCCAAACGATACACCGCCGTATATATCGGCCCCTCTAAATTGGTTGTTACTCGCTACGTTTAATAAGCCGCCTAAGTTATCTGAACCAATAAACACTGGGCCAAAACGCGCATAAGCACCAACGTAAAAGTTTTTATAATTTTCGCTCAAAGTCAAAGGCATGCTAAACTCAAAACCTCTTGATTCAACGCGTGGGATAACTGAAACCATCGAAGTGCTTCTCATGCCAGTTGAATTAACGCTCTTCATGCTTTGGTTCCAATACACTGAAGTATACAAATGTTCAGACATTCTGAAGTCCATTTGTAAGTTAAATGCAGTTGGTAAGCTGGTGTTAAAGCCATTGGTTCTACTTGCACCCATTTGACCAAATACGTTTTTACCAATGGTATCGAATGCATTGTGTGTTGGTTGATTAAAGCCATTCAAGATATTTGAATTGGCATTAACAGTTATAGGTGAAGTATTTGCATAGGTGTATTTAACTGCACCTTGGTTAAAGTGGATACCACCAAGATCGTTAAAAGCAGCAGCTAATTTAAAATCATAATCACTTTTATTAGCGTTATCGTTACAGAATCTACTATTTGCATATTTACCTGGGCGAGAACGGTGGATGTAAGTTAAGCCTAAGTCGACACCGGCACCAGCACCTTTTGAATCTAAAGTAAACAAGCCATATGGTTTGTTAAAAGGTGCTACTACACTTTTATCATCGGTGTAAGCGTATTGGATATCTGCATTTTGGATTAAAGCAGTGTTGTTACCTGTTGCAGAAAAATCAAAACCGTTACCTTTAACATAAGCAGCGCCTAATCCACGAATGAATTTAACAGTTAAACCACCGCTCAATTGGTTCTTAGCATTTTTAGCGAGTACCCCTGCGAAAGAGAAACTTAATTCTTGGTAGCTTGTGGCATTGATCCCAAATTTTCCATTTGAATAACTTGTGTTTCTATTAACAGCATTGCTACCATTGTAAATGCCACTGCTTGAATCTAAACCATTGTATGCAAACCTTGCAAGTGGTTCGCTAACGCCAAAAATTTGCAAACTGCTGCGCTGTCTAGTGTTGATAGACATATTAACCGCACGCGAAATTGGAAACATGAAGGCGGGTCCCCAAATGTCTTGGTTGAAACTAAATTGTTTGGTTTTGCCATTGAGGTTTTCTATCAACCAATCTTTTTGAAAATCGGCTTTACCATCTGGGCGTTGTTGGAATGGATCATAGGTACCATTGGCCCATTGGTTCAGTTTAATAGGGGCATTGTATAACAAACCATTGTTGTAAAAATTAACCCCTCGTCCCCAAAAGTTAAAGTAATATCTGTACTTAGAATCTGCTATCGATGAAGCGTTATTGTATAAACCGTAGGTGCCAGAATAGTTGCCTGTAGTGCGCCCGAGCCATTGTTGTGCGTTCAATTTTACCCCGGTAAAAAGAACGAGAATGACTAAGATTTTTTTTGTAATTGCTTTTAACATAAGCTTTTGTGATTGTTAAGGTGATTTACTAATTTTTAACTTAAATGCGAAATAAGCGCATTCTATAGGGAGTCTATTCAAGGATTGTACCAAAAATTAGACAGGCTATTGAAACCATTGGGAGAGTAAGAAAATATTTTTTTCAAAGGCTTTCTAATGCGACTAGGCATGGCTTTTCGAGCAGTAATAAGCAAAGAAAAACCCGCTTACTTTTTAGAGTAAACGGGTCTTTAAATTTATTAATAAAGTTGCCTAATGGCTTTTTAACTAGTGGTGACTTAAATATTCTGAAACGCCTTTTACTGTAGCACTCATTGCATCTTTTCCTTTTTCCCAGTTGGCAGGACAAACTTCACCTTTTTCTTCGATGTGTTGTAAAGCGTCTACCATTCTTAATGTTTCATCAACATTTCTACCTAAACCTAAGTTGTTTATAGTAGCATGTTGAATAATACCTTCTTTATCAATTAGGAACAATCCTCTTAAGGCAATCATTGGTCCGTTGGCAACTAATAAACCATCGTCATTGTATTCATATGATCCTTTTAAAACATCATAATTAGTTGTGATGGTTTTGCTAGTATCTGCAACTACTGGATAAGTTACACCATGAATACCACCTTTGTCTTTTGGCATTTGCAACCAAGTGTAATGGCTTTCTTCTGTATCGGTGCTGCAGGCTACAACCTTAACGCCTCTTTTTTCGAATTCACCTAACTGTGCTTGAAAAGCATGTAATTCTGTTGGGCATACAAATGTGAAATCTTTAGGGTAAAAGAACAATACCACATGGTTTTTACCAAGGTATTGATCGAGACTAAAATTTTCAACGATTTCTTCTCCGTTAATAACAGCTGCTGCACTGAAATGTGGCGCTTTTTTTCCTACTAAGTTTGACATAATGGGTGCAAAGGTGGTACTTTTTTAATTAGTAAAAAAATAGAGTGCTTAAATTAATATATAAATTATACCTATAATTTGTTAAAACAATATTGAGTATAAATATATTTTTATGTCAAATGTTCTTTTGATTAGACATAGATGAATAGTAAGCACTGAAGAACCAATTCTTTGTATTAACTTTGCAACCTAAAATTTTTGCAGAATGGCAATTGAAATAAAAGTACCTAGTCCCGGAGAATCAATCAGTGAAGTAACCGTATCGAAATGGTTAAAACAAGTTGGCGATTATGTTAAATTAGATGAACCCCTTGTAGAATTAGAGAGTGAGAAAGCCACTTTTGAAGTAAATGCAGAGGCAGCGGGTGTATTAACCGAGCAATTAGCGAAAGAAGGTGATGAGATTAAAGTAGGTGCCATTATTGTAAAAATAGATAACACTGCAGCTGCACCAGCAGAAGCAGCCCCTGCAAAAGTTGAGGCCAAAAAGGAAGAGGTTAAAGCCGAAACCAAAGCACCAACAAAAGAGGCAACAGCCAAAGCAGCTGAGCCTGTTGCCAAGGCAGCAGATTTTGATAGTGATGTGCACATAGCACCATTGGCCAAAGAATTAATGTTAGAACACGGTTTAAAACCTAACCAAGTTAAAGGCAGTGGTCCAAATGGTAGAATAACCAGAACAGATGTACTAGAAGCCATTGTTGCGAGTGGAAAAGGCAGCAGTGCCCCAACAAGCAAATACAATAATGCAGGTGGTCAAAGAGAGGTTCGCCTTGAGAAAATGACCAACCTTAGAAAAACAGTTGCTAAACGATTGGTAGCCGCTAAAAATGAAACGGCCATGTTAACCACTTTTAACGAAGTAAACATGAAACCAATCATGGATATCAGAGCCAAATATAAAACAACCTTTTTAGAGAAACATGCGATAGGCCTAGGCTTTATGAGTTTCTTTACAAGAGCTTGTAGTATTGCCTTACAAGATTGGCCAGCAGTCAATGCATTTATCGATGGTGATCAAATTCAATTCAACAACTATTGCGATATTTCAATTGCAGTATCTGGTCCTAGAGGCTTGGTAGTGCCAGTGATTAGAAGTGCCGAAACTTTAAGTCTTGCTGAAATTGAAATGGAAGTAAAACGTTTAGCAGGCAAAGCAAAAGACAATAAATTAAGCATGGAAGAAATGAGTGGTGGTACTTTTACCATTACCAATGGTGGTATTTTTGGAAGTATGATGAGTACCCCAATTATCAATCCACCTCAATCTGCAATCTTAGGCATGCACAATATAGTTGAACGCCCAATAGCAGAGAACGGTCAAGTAGTCATTCGCCCAATGATGTATGTGGCATTGAGTTACGATCACAGAATTATTGATGGCAGAGAGAGCGTTAGTTTCTTAGTGCGTGTGAAACAATTATTAGAGAATCCTGAAATGATATTCGATGGCAGATTGCCAGTTGAACGTGTTTTAGGTCTTTAAAAAAGAGGTTAGTAATAACCTAAAATTTAAATTTTAAGAGTTGTTGCAAATATGTAAATATTTGTAATATTGATTATTCAATGTGAATACTCTTCAATTTATTATAAATAACAAGGCTTTATATTTGCATAATGAAAATTATTTGTATTGGTCGTAACTACGGTGCACATGCCAAAGAGCTTGGCAACGAAGTGCCTGATAAGCCAGTTATTTTTTGTAAACCAGATACCGCGGTACTCAAGAACAACGAACCCTTCTACTTACCTAATTTTAGTAAGGACATACACCATGAAATAGAGGTTGTTGTAAAAATAGATAAAATGGGAAAAAGCATAGCCCCACAATTTGCCCAAAAATATTACTCAGAATTTACCCTTGGCATTGATTTTACTGCGCGCGATCTGCAAACAGAATTAAAAGGAAAAGGCTTGCCATGGGAGCTGGCCAAAGCATTTGATCATTCAGCTGTGCTTGGTGAATTCGTAAAGAAAGACACCTGCGATTTGAACCAATTAGAGTTTAATTTGTATAAAAATGATGCCTTGGTTCAACATGGCAATACCAAAGATATGTTGTTTTCGATCGATGCCATTATCAGTTTTGTGTCTTTTTATTTCACCCTCAAAACGGGCGATTTAATTTTTACAGGAACACCTGCGGGTGTTGGTGCAGTGGCCATTGGTGACCGTTTAATTGGTAAAACAGGGACAGTAGAATTTTTTAATTTTGAGGTGAAATAATTGTCTAATATTCTTACTATTATAGCCTGTTTCGTTTTTGCTTTTCATTTGAATGCGCAAACCAACAGCGCGTATCCGCAACACGATTTCGTTAATCCGATGGCGGGCAAAATGGAGATTATAGGTACCTTTTGTGAATTGAGGCCCAACCATTTTCATGGTGGATTGGATATACGAACAGGGGGCGAAATTGGTCGACCGATATTAGCCATTGCCGATGGATTTGTTTCGCGCATTAATATTTCTAGCATAGGTTATGGCAAGGCTTTGTACATTACCCATAAGAATGGCTTTACCAGTGTTTATGCGCACTTGAGTGATTTTCCACCTGAGATAAAATGGTACATAGAAAAGAACCAATACAAATTACAAAAGTGGGAAGTCGAGCTATATCCAGAGGTAGATTTATTGCAAGTTAAGCAAGGTCAATTAGTAGCCTACAGCGGCAATACTGGGGGCTCTCAGGGTCCGCATTTGCATTTCGAAATTAGAGAAACAAAAACCGAAGCACCAGTGAATCCACTCTTATTTGGATTGAAGATGAATGATTTTATGGCGCCTAATATTTCGAATGTTTACTTGTACAGCTATGATACTTTAGCCAAGCGCAACAATGGTCATTTTCCTTCGGACGGCTTGCAATTGTATACCACACAAATTATTAAAGTTAAAAAGAAAAAGAAGAAAATATTGGTGCCGATTAGCGAACAAAGATTAGCTTTTGGTAAATACGCTTTCGGAGCCAATATCAAAGACTTTGCTACATCGGCAGGCGATAACAATGGGGTGAATTATTTACAAGTTTACAGAGATGGCGAATTAATTTACGATTGTAAAATTGAACAGTTTTTGTTCAGTCAGATGCGAATGCACAATAACTATATCGATTATCGCAGACAGAAAGAAGGCGGTATAAAAATGCATAAATTATTTATCGATGAGGGCAATACTTTGCCTTTTTACAAAACCTCTAAAACCAATGGATGGTTTGTAATCAATGATACGATTAAGCATGAATTTAAAATTGTAGCCAAAGATGTGTATGGCAATACCAGTTATAAAATTGTAAATATAAGGGGCAGTGCTACTGGTAGAAAAATAAGTGATTATATTGCTTATAACAAAAACCATATGCATTGTAAAGCAAGTATTGACAATACCTACACCATAGGCGATAAATTCAAATTCACCTTAGCAAAAAACACCTTGTATGGCGATTATAAATTGCAATTTTATAAAAACTATGGCGAGAATTATACCATAGGCAATGATATGGTACCCATTGATAAGCGCATGGATGTTTCTTTTAAATTGCGTGAAGACCAAATGCGACTGTCATCAAAGTTTGTGATTTGCAATGTCTATGGTAAAGCTTATGGCACTAAGTACAACAACGGCTGGGTGACAGCAGGTGTCAAAGAGTTTGGTACTTTTTATCTAACGTTAGATACCATTAGACCTAGCATATCTGCAGTGGTGCTGAATAGACGCGGTTACTTCGCATTTCATATCAACGATAATTTGTCGGGTATTGGCGATTTCGATTTTTATATCGACGACACATGGGTGTTGTTGGATTATGAGTCGAAAGCCAGTTTATTGTTCGGAACAGTTCCTCAACCAATATCAGCTGGTAAACATATTGTGCGTTTAGTTGTTTATGATGAAAGAAACAATCAAAGAACCTTTACAAAAGAAATAACAGTATTATGACAACAATAGCAATAGGCGCAAAAGCCCCAGCCTTTAAGGCCAACGATCAAAATGGTGTAAGTAGAACTTTAAAAGAATTCAGTGGTAAAAAATTAGTGCTTTATTTTTATCCAAAAGATGATACCCCAGGTTGCACAGCAGAAGCTTGCGATTTAAGAGATAATTATAAAAAATTTATCAATGCAGGGTACGCCATTTTGGGTGTTAGTCCTGATACAGAGGCAAAGCACATGAAATTTATTACCAAATATGAATTGCCTTTCGATTTGTTAGCAGATACTGATAACGCAGTTGCTTTGGCATATGGTGTTTGGGTAGAAAAAAGCATGTATGGCAGAAAATACATGGGCATAGCACGTACTACTTTTGTTATTGATGAAAAGGGTAAGATTGAGCAAGTAATTGAGAAAGTGGATACCAAGAACCACGCAGCTCAAATTCTTTAATTAACGATTCTACGAATGTCTATAAGGGCATAGTCGAGTTGTTTATCGATAACAATTCCTTCCAAAGATAATTTATCTATTCTTACTAAACCGCTGGCATGTATGATTTCGGTATTGCTAATCATAAGGCCAACATGACTCACATTTTCACCATCTGGCTTTTTGAAAAAAACTAAGTCTCCACTTTGAATTTCGGGAAATGAAACGCTTGTGCCACAGGTAATTTGTTGCTTGGTATCGCGTGGTAAACTAATCGCGTTGGCTTTGAAAACCACTTGCACAAATCCTGAACAATCAATGCCCATAAAACAGCGACCACCCCATAAGTAAGGCGCATTCAAAAGTGTTTTTGCGGTATTGATAAGGCGCAATTTTAACGGTAAATGGTGATTGGGCTTAAGATTAAATTTTAATTCAAAGGACTTGTCATGTAAAATGAATTTGTTTCCTTCTGGTATCAAGCCACCACATGGAATCAGTATTTTTTCGCCTTTAGCAAAAGCCTCCACAAAATCGGTATCTACAAGTTGCGTATAAGTTGTAGATGGGGCATAGGTATTACCACTAATCCAGCCTTCGTATTGGTCGAATTCAGTTATTATTTTTAACCAATCTTTTTGATTTTCAATAATGGTATAGCTTTCGCCAAAAATTAAAGAAGACACCATTTCGGCACCTGAGCGGGGCTCATTGCGCATGGGTATAAAGGTTTGTAAGCAAGTACCTTTTGTTTCGCTCATGTCTATTAAATATGAAGTCTAGATTTTCTATCTAGCAATACATTTTCTGTTTCGACATGGTCTGGATCAGGCACACAGCAATCAACAGGGCATACGGCAGCGCATTGTGGCTCTTCATGAAAGCCCATGCACTCGGTACATTTATCGGGAACAATAAAATAAACTTCGCTACTAATGGCATCAAACTTGTCGTCAACACCAACCACTGTACCATTCATTAAAGTATAAGTGCCTTCAACGCTGGTTCCATCTTTTATGCGCCAATTAACACCACTTTCGTAGATAGCGTTATTGGGACATTCTGGTTCACAAGCACCGCAATTGATACATTCGTCAGTTATTATAATGGCCATTTTACTTTAGATTTTGTAGTGCAATATTCGTTAAAATTTAGGGAAAAAAAGAATTCATGGGATTAAATAACACTTGATTTTTATCACACTATTGTTTTATTCTTTATGTTTGAACCGATGAAATTAAAACGGATTATTTTATTTGGCGTTTTATACCTCGTTGGATTATTGTTATCTACGAACATGAATTGTAAATATAAAATATTTACATACAAAAGTGCCATGTGGGCTGATGCCTCGGGCTATTATGTTTATTTGCCTGCTACTTTTATATACGATTGGAAAGCAGAAACAATGCCCAAACGCATGGATACATTAACAGGTTTGGGTTTCTACTACCGCGATAGCGGAAAGGTGCTTTTCACAAAGTATACCAATGGTCAATGTTATTTGCATTTGCCTTTTTTCTTAATCGCACATGCGTATTGTTTAATGGGAGGCGATGTACCTGATGGTTTCTCGCAACCCTATGTCGATAGTCTTATTTGGGCTGGTATATTTTATTTATTGGCTGGTTTTTTTCTACTTTATTTTGTGCTAAAAAAGTACGCTAGTGCTAAGGCTTCCGTCATTACGTTAGTAGCACTTTTTATGTGTACCAATCTCTATTATTACACAATTAAGCATCCTGGTTTGTCGCATGTTTATACCTTCTTTTTGGTGGCCTTCTTATTGTATTTGGTACAGTATTTTACACCTCGTAAAGTATTGCTAATACTACCTGTTGCGGCATTAATTGTTTTGATACGACCAACCAATTTGACTTTACCAATAATGGCTTTACTTTTTGGAATGGCCGTTCATGGCAAAGGTTTTTTAAAACAAGTTCCAAAGGGACACTTTGTTTTTGGTGCTATTTTAGGCTTTTTAATTTTTGTTCCACAATTGCTTTATTGGCATACACTAACGGGGCATTGGTTCATGTATTCATACGAAAATGAAGGTTTCATTTATTGGAATGCACCAAGAATTTTACAAGTATTATTTGCACCTAAAAATGGCTTCTTTATGTATGCTCCAATTTTGGTTTTTGCCATTATTGGTTTAAAATATAAACCAGTTTCTATGCAATTTACTT
>CAJBKH010000387.1 GCA_903953615.1 uncultured Bacteroidota bacterium | reverse complement strand
CCATGAAATCGAACTCCCTAGTGCTGGGCTTTATACTATCCGACTTAAGTTAGCGGATGGTACAACACGCATTCACAATATAGCCGTTGTTAAATAAATTTTAGAGGGCCATTGAAATAATTTCGCCATCCACCCTAAATTTATTATTTTTGCCTTTTATGTTCAAGAATTATATTTTATTGTTTTTGTTTTTCGGCTCTCTTCATGTTTTTTCTCAAACGGGCAGTGTAAAAGGTGTAGTAAAAGATGCCGTAACTGGTGTTGAGATTGATAATGCCAACGTGTTGATCCGTTCGCTAGGTGCTGGTACCAATTCTAATACTGAAGGACTCTATACCTTGAGTAAATTAACGCCAGGTAAATACAAAATTGAAGCTAGTAACATTGGGTATGATACACTTAATTATTATATCACCATTGTCGACAATAAAACCATCACTCAAAATTTTTACCTTAAACCAATCGTGTTTACCATTGGTTCTGGCAAAATTGTAGAGGTAGGTAAAAACAAAAAGAAAGAAGATGTAGACATTGGTACTACCAAAATTACAGCCAAGCAATTAACTAAAATTCCAACCATTGGTGGTACGCCCGACTTGGTGCAATACTTACAAATATTGCCTGGTGTGGTGTTCAGTGGCGACCAAGGTGGGCAGTTGTACATTAGAGGTGGTAGTCCGATCATGAATAAAATTTTGTTAGATGGTATGACCATTTACAATCCTTTTCACTCGATTGGTTTATTCTCGATTTTCGATGCCGACTTAATTAAATCGGCCGATGTATACAGTGCTGGTTTTGGTGTTGAGTATGGCGGTAGAATTTCTGCAATTGTAGATGTTAAAACCCGCGATGGGGATAGAAATAAATTAAGCGGCAATGTGGCGGTAAGTCCTTTCTTAGGGAAAATATCTTTAGAAGGTCCTTTGAAGAAATTTGTACCAGGCAAGGGGAGTAGTAGTTTTATTGTCTCTGTAAAAAATTCCTACCTCGATAAAAGTGCCCATATTTTTTACAATTATGCTGATCCGGGTAGGTTACCATACAGCTTCAATGATATTTATGGTAAAATGAGTTTTAACTCTTCGAATGGGAGTAATATCAGAGTATTCGGTTTTAATTTTAAAGACAATGTTAATTTCCCTGGTTCTACAAGTTATGGTTGGAATCAGTTTGGTTTCGGTACCCGCTTTACCATGGTGCCAGAAGGCAGACAAACCAAGGTCGATGGTTTCTTAACGTATTCAAATTATTTAATCGAGCAAAGAGAAAAAGACAACAAGCCAAGAAGCAGTGGTATTAATGGTTTTAATGTAGGGTTAGCTGCCACTACTTATAATGTTAAAGATGAAATAAAATATGGTTTCGAAATCAATGGCTTTAGAACCCAATTTAATATTTACAATACCAACAACCGTTTAATTCAACAAGATCAATTTACAACTGAATTATGTGGTTACGGTTTATACAAAGTGGTGCGCGATCGCTATGTATTTGAGGCCGGTATTAGAACACAATTTTATGCATCACTTGGCAATACTTCACTTGAGCCAAGAATTAATGGCAAATACAATATTTCAAAACGCTTAACTTTTAAAGCGGCAGCTGGTAAATATTCTCAAAATTTAATGTCTGCTTCGAGCGATAAAGATGTGGTGAATTTATTCTATGGTTTCCTTTCGGGCTCAGATGATTTGCCAAAGAATTTCAATGGTAAGCCTGTAACAAGTCGCTTGCAATTGGCTTGGCATGGGGTGGCAGGATTAGAATACGATATCAACCGTTTTAGCGATGTTAGCATCGAAGGCTTCTATAAAAACTTCAACCAGATTACGAACATTAACAGAGACAAATTATTTGATGATGTACCTGAATACAGCAATCAGCCAGAAAAATTGAGAAAGAGTTTTATTGTTGAAAATGGCTCAGCTTCGGGGGCCGATTTTAGATACAAATTCGAGAACAAAAGAATCTATGCTTGGGCTGTTTATTCCCTTACTTATGTGAAGCGTTATGATGGCGAAATTTCTTACCGTCCGAGCTGGGATAGAAGACACAACATAAACTTGGTATTTGATTATGTATTGGACAAGAAAGGAAAATTATCTGCCAATGCAAGATGGAATTTTGGTTCAGGTTTTCCGTTTACACAAACACAAGGCTTTTATGAGAAAATAGATTTTCAATCAGGACCAAGTGCTAACTATACCAATTCTAATGGTTCATTGGGAATTGTGTATGCAGGTTTTAATCAAGGTCGTTTGCCAACTTACCACCGTTTAGATGCTTCAGTTAAATATACCTTTAAAGCGAGCAAAAAAGTTAAGACTTGGATGGTGTTATCGGTGACCAATGTCTATAACAGAAGTAATATATTCTATTTCGACAGGGTTAATTTTACCAGGGTGAACCAATTGCCGATTTTGCCTTCTGTAAGTTTCAATGCTAGTTTTTAATGACTAGACAACAGTTAAAAGCATTCCCTTTAAAATAATTTAATAGCCTTAATTATTAGGCGCGCCCGCTGCAATCCATTTTTGGATTTTCTTTTTGTCGCAAACTGAAAGGGAAAAAGATGGGGGCATTTTTCTAGGACCGCTTAAAGTATTAATGTCTGTCCAAAGATTGGTGTTGTCAACTTGTACTTTGATTTCGTTATAAGTTCCAATTTTGGTTGCTCCAGTTGAATGACAACCCATACAATTTTTGTTAATGATAGGCGCAATATCAGCAGCGTAAGTAAATTTTGTACTATCACAACCGCTGTTGCATGAATCATTTTTGGCACCTTGGTTCATCCATTTTAAAATTTTATTTCTATCACTTGCACTTAATCTTTGGGCTCTTGGCATCATTTTATTGGGATCGGTACTTACTAATACTTTCCATAAATCAGAGCCTTTAGGATCTTGTGTATCTGTCAATTTTAAAATGTTTTTATAATTTGTTAATACCAACCCTTCAGCTCTATCAACTGCATTGTGACAACCAGTGCCAGTACAATTAGATGTAAATATTGGTAATATGTCGTTTTTGAAATAAGCGATAGAACTATCGCAATTTGTTACAGGGTCAGGGTTGATAACAATGGAATCCTTTCCCGCTGGTTTAATTAATTCTTTAGGTTTGTGTTCGCAACTGTTCAAAAGTAAGAACAAACCAAAGATTTCTATTAGTGAAATGTTGAATAGGTTTTTCATAAAATTTTAATCCAATACAAAAATAATTGATTAAATCGGCCTTTCATATGAGAACCATCATGAACCCGAAAAAAAAGGCACTGATTGAGTTATGCCTTTTTTTTATACTATTTGTTGGATTGAGAAGAACCTATCTCCAAT
>CAJBKH010000386.1 GCA_903953615.1 uncultured Bacteroidota bacterium | reverse complement strand
TTATATGGCATTCTTCGATTGTATTAATAATAGGCAGTGGTAAGCAAAAAAGTAAAACTTGTTTGGCATTGGTCTGCTGCGATTTTGTTTTTTGAGCGGCTTGTGCAAGGTCTGCACTTAATTTTTTCTCAATCTTATCATTGATACAAAAATAGATGACACCATTCTTAGAGGACTGTTTCTTCACAACATCATACTTTTCATTTTGCAATTCGAATTCATGGGCATCTATCCATTTTACATGCCTGATTTCATTTTCAGAAAAGGCAAGTAACTGGCTAACAAATTGGCCTGAATGAATTCTATCGCTTATTTGAATTTTGTGCTGTACAAGCTGTGTTACAATAAGCAACGCTTGGAAACCTAACTGCAAAAAAATAGTTATACATACGAGATATATAACTATTTTTTTCAATTGCAATTATGTAAATGTGATTTACTCTACAATAAATTTACTGATGATTACTTGGTTGCCGACTTTTACAGAGGCGAAGTAAATACCAGATTTAAATTGATCGTTAAGATTAATGTTTAATACTTGTTCGCCTTCTTTAATATCAGAAGTTTGGCTATATACTGATTGACCTAAGGCATTGGTGATTTCAATTTGACCAACACCAGCTTGGAAAGATTCAAAACCTAGGTTAATTTCGCTTTTTGCTGGAATTGGGAATACAGTCATGTTTCTGTTGATGCTAACATTGTTAACATTGGTATTGAATTGACTGATGTTGATGTTATCGATGTACAATGGTCCACCAGCACCGCTTTGCACTTCAATGATGAACATTATATTAGAATCGTTTTGAGCGAAATTTAATGACACTGAATGTTGTCTCCATTGTGATTTATTTTCTGGCACAAAGTTTTGAGCACCGTTTGGAACTGAATAAATATCAGCACCTCTTTTCTCATAACGTTGAATCCAAGTATTACCGCAATCTTTAGAACTCCATACTCTTAAAATATCAATTGAGTTAGCGTTTGGTTTAGCATACGCAGACATGAAAGACAACTTAGGACTTTGGCCAGTCAATGGTCTTAAATCTACTGCTGGAGACATTAAACGGAACAACTTACCTGATCTTGTGTAGAATTTAATATCAGCTAACAATGAGTTTGAACCATCAAAAGCAGCTTTATTGGTTAAAGCAAAATACTCATTGCTTCCATTGTCTTTTAATACTTTCCAACCTTCATCACCTTCAAAGTTTTGATTTTCGAAACCTTGTGCTAAATAACCTTTATCAATCGCTGAACTTCTTACAACTTCAATAAAGTTGGTTTCTGTTTTTGTGCTAGTACCGTTGGCATTCGTAACTGTTAAGGTTACAGGATATAAACCTGGCTTGGTATAGGCGACAGAAGGATTTGCACTCGTAGACGTTGTATTATTGGCGCCTTCAAATGTCCAAGTCCTAGAGGTACCAGGTGTTTGACAAGAAATATCTGTAAAGGTTACATTTTTGTATGTACATACTCTACGTGTAGAAGCGGTAAAACCAGCAATTGGAGGACCCGCAGGTACATCTGTACCAGTGGCTTTTAAGTTGGCCGGAGAGGTTAGGTTGGCACGGAAAGCATAAGTGAGGAAAGTTGCATCAACTATTTTTTGTTGATCAAGGGTGAACATCGCTTGGCAAGAACCGTTTGAGTAATCCATGTAGTTTTCAAACTGATCTGGCAAATCTGGGTTGGTATCATTGTGACAAGAGTTTGTATTTGGATTACAATTCGCATTGGTGAAAGTACCTGCAACTGGCGGGGTATCATCGCAATAGTCACCAGGATCGGTGCAACTATCTGTGAAAGGGTGCAATAAACCTAGGTAGTGGCCAACCTCGTGGGTTAGTGTTCTACCAGCAGTTGACAAATTGCTTGTGCCAATTGAACCAACGTAGTCGGATCTCATAACAATACCATCTGTGCTATTGAATGAAGTACCTGCAGACGAACTTGGGAATTGAGCAAAACCTAAGATAGTACCAGGCGCTCCCGCAGAATTGATATTGCTTACTACCCAAACATTTAGGTACATGTCGTTTGGCCATCTGGCTAATGGAATAGATTTAGGATTGTTGTAGGCATTGATGTGACCTGAGTTATAGACACGGTTAACACCATCTGTACAATTACCGTTTGGATCGATAGTCGCTAAACGAAACTCAATATCTAAGTCTGCGGCAACACCTTTGAAAATGTTTCTGATATTGGCTTTGTTTGCGTTCGTATAACTAAAATCTTCGTTTAAAATTCTGATTTGATCTACAATTTGATCTCTTGAGATATTCTCAGGACCATTGGTATGGATAACGTGAAACACAACAGGGATGATAATTTTACCTGCTCGTTTGGTGGTGCTATTGGCGGGCATACTTGCCAAATTAGCATAGAATTCAGTGTACATTTTGTATACATTTGAATCCTTTTTCATTAGTTCCAGATTGTACTGGTCGGATAAACACTGCGCATTGGTCGATAAACAAATTAAGCCAACGAAGGCTAGGGTTAATAATTTTTTCATTGTAACAATTGAATTTATTTTATAAATTTATACTATTTTAATGCAATTTTAACACTTTTTTCGTGTATTTCAAAAATATTTTACCCTTATTGGTAGAAAAAAAAGGCTTAATCAAAAATATCTTTGTTCTCAAGTATACTTAAGTAATTGTAGTATCTTGAGGCAGCTATTTCGCCTGTTTCATAGGCATTTATCACTGCACATTCTGGTTCATTCAAATGTTTACAATCATTGAATTTACACTGTTTCATGAAATGCCTAATTTCGGGAAAATAATGTCCGATTTCGGTCTCAGCAATATCAATGATACCAAAGTCGCGGATACCAGGCGTATCAATAATTGCTGTTTGGTCGTTGAGATAAAACATTTCGGCAAATGTGGTAGTGTGCTTGCCCTTTTGATGCATCACACTTACTGAATTAACCCTTTGGGCTGCGGCAGGCAACATGGCATTTAATAAACTCGACTTACCTACACCAGAATGACCGGAAATCAACACCCTTTTACCTTCAATAATGCTAGCCAATTGCTGTAATGGTTCGTAGGCCTTGTCGTATATCGATGTGAGTACTGTTGGATAACCTAAACTTTCGTATAATTCCTTTAGGTTATTATAGTAATTTGTTTCTTCTTTAGTGTAGGTATCAACCTTATTGAACACAAGGGTTACAGGAATGTGGTAAGCGCCTGCCATGACCAAAAAACGATCGATAAAACCCAAGGAAGTTTTAGGAGAAGAGAGCGTTACAACTAAAAGGGCCAAATCTAAATTGGCAGCAATTATTTGCCCCTGTTTACTAAGTTTATTACTTTTTCGAATGATGTAATTGTTGCGCTTTTCAATTGACTTTATCACACCATAAACGACATCACCCCCGGATTCTAACTCATAGTCAACCGTATCTCCAACAGCAATCGGATTGGTTGTCTTAATATCCTTTAAACGTATCTTGCCCTTGGCACGGGCGTCTAGACCGCTACCATCTTCGAGCTTTAATTTGTACCAGCTACCAGTAGATTTTATGACAATGCCTAGCACACTCTATTCAATTAAAATATTTGTTCACCAATTTTTTTGGTTGATTCACTTTTTCCCATGGTGTAAAAATGAAGCACTGGCGCTTTGGCCGCAATTAATTCTTTGCACTGCGCGATGGCCCATTCGATACCCACTTGGCGCTCGGCCTCGGGTGTTTTGGCCTTTTCCATTTCTTCGCTCAATTCGAAAGGAATATCGATATTAAACAACTTTGGCAAAATACTCAATTGCTTTTTATTGGCCAATGGTTTAATACCCGGAATAATCGGAACATTAATGCCTGATTCTTTGCATTTCTCAATGAATTCAAAATACTTTTTGTTATCGAAAAACATTTGGGTTACTAAAAATTCAGCACCAATATCAACCTTGCGTTTAAGGAATTTTAAGTCCGCATTCAAATTAGGTGCATCGTGGTGCTTTTCAGGATAACAAGCCGCTCCAACACAAAAACCAGTGATGTTGGCATTGCTCAACTCCTCGTCCATGTAAATACCACTGTTCATGTTTTTTATTTGATGAATCAACTCCAATGAATTGGCATTACCACCTGTTTCCTGGGTAAACAAGGTTTCATTCTTTTGATTATCGCCTCTCAATGCTAAAACATTATCTATGCCCAAAAAATTCAAATCAATCAAAGCATTTTCAGTATCTTCTTTTGTAAAACCACCGCAGATAATATGAGGGACTGCGTCAATGTTGTATTTGTGCATTACCGCTGCACAAATAGCCACAGTTCCAGGTCTTTTTTTAGTGGCAACACGCGCAAACAAACCATCATTTCTTTTCTTCATTACAAACTCTTCTCTGTGATAAGTTACATCAATAAAAGAGGGCTTAAATTCCATCAATGGATCGATGCCTTTGTAAATAATATCAATGCTGTCACCTTTTAAAGGGGGTAATATCTCAAATGAGAAAAGGGTATTACTCGCTTTCGCTATATGGTCTACTATCTTCATGCTTAATCTAAAATGTGATGTTTAAAGTTATTTCTTCTTTTCCTCTTTTAACAATTACTGGCACCGTATCGCCTTTGTTAAAATTACCTAAAGCCTTGCTATATTCTTGCAAACTGCTGATTGGATAATTGCCCAATTTGATGATAATATCGCCAGCTTTAATACCTGCCTTCTCTGCTGGTCGACCTTCACTTAAGCCGTCAATTTTGGCGCCAATACCATCGTATGCATAATCCAACATAACACCTAAGGTCACCTTAAAACTCATGCGGGTTGACTCTTCGTTTTTGGTGGCGGTGAATGGGAATACTTTTACTTTGTTTACTAATTTGATGTTTTGCAAAACGATTTGGTAACTCAAATACATACCATGGTAATTAATTAAATTTTCATCATCGCTCGGCATGTGGTAATCTTTGTGCTGCCCAGTAAAATAATGCAAGGCTGGTATTCCCTGTAAATAAAAACTCGTATGGTCGCTACTACCAGTGCCACTTTCAGTCGTTTTAACAATCAACTGTGTGGTATCTGTTTTTAATTTGTTGATGACTTTTTCTTTCCAAACTGGTGAAGTTCCAACGCCAAAAATGGTGAGTGTTTTTTTAGTTGAGTCAAGTCGACCCAACATATCAAAATTGAGCATGTACTTTACTTGTTTCAGATCAATGGTTGGGTGTTTAGTGAAATAATTTGACCCTAACAAGCCTTGCTCTTCGCCACTAAAGGCCATAAATATATAATTGTTCTTTTTGAATTTCTTGGTCTTTTTGATTTTGCGCATCAATTGCAACATCATGGCAACACCACTTGCATTGTCGTCGGCACCATTGTGAATTTGACCTTCTGCTTTCGAGCGACTGCCACCAAATTCATTGTACCCTAAATGGTCTTGGTGAGCACCAATAATGATGGTGTTTTTTTTATGGTTATCAATCATCCCTATCACATTGTGGGCATCTGCATTCAGCTGTGCGATGTCAACCTGCAAGCGAATACTTGTTGCTTTCACAAGTGATTCAGCTTTTGAGGTCGTATAAATTACAGGAATATTGGTAGCCTTTATTAAGCGGTCGATCTGACCAGAAGGCGCTTTGGTAATACTATCATTTTTACAGAAGACGATTCCCCTTGCGCCCATTCGAATGGCTTGATCAACTTTATAGGCAATGCCATTGTATGGTTCGAATTTAGAATGTGGGTTAGTTAAATCAGGATGGCCCAATTGAATAACGAATATTTTCCCTTTGCATTTTACAGAATCAAGATAATCGTTGTGGTTAAGTTCAGGTGCTTTGATACCGTATCCTGCTTGAAAAACCTCGGTATCGATGGTATCGTGGTTGCAACTCCAAGACAAAGGATAAAACCCTACGAAAGGTTCAAGAACATCAATTTTCTGTTTGGCATCCGACCAAATGATTTGCTTTTTGCATTGAGACAAACGGATCTTAACAATTTGAAATTTTTGCATGAATGACCCTGAGTCACCATATGGCAAAAGGTTGTTCATTCTAAATTCATCGGCAATATATAGTGAAGAGCGCAACTCACCACTCGA
Organism: uncultured Bacteroidota bacterium; assembly: GCA_903953615.1. GTDB lineage: Bacteria > Bacteroidota > Bacteroidia > NS11-12g > UBA955 > JABMMZ01. The sequence goes on along the minus strand of CAJBKH010000386.1, from coordinate 4,650 downwards.
GCCAGTTAAACGGCCTTCCATTGCATCAGAAGATAGGTATTGAATGTCCTTTTTAAAATTATCGGTTGCTTCTTTCTCTGTTTGAGCAACAACAGAAAGAATGAAAAAAAAGGAAATAAACGTTAAAAAATAGCGCATTGTTTGACTTTTAAACATGCTGCGAATATACAATCTGTTCTGATAATATTATTGCGATAGAATCCCCATACCATGCACAAGTCATACTTTTAAAAATGCACCTATAACAAGATGTTATTCACCAAGTAGACGGCTCTTAGTTTGCGATTTTAAGCCAAAAGGCATGATACAATTTTTACTAATGTGCTCAACAGCCTCGTCAATATTGTTGGTTACTAGAAATAAATGGGAATCATGTGAACTAATGGTTCCAGCTATTTTCATATCTTCGATGTATTTAATAAGGTCTTCATGAAATTCGGTGCCCATAATAATAATTGGAAATTTTTCTATCATGCCTGTTTGAATCAAGGTTAAGGCTTCAAAAAATTCATCCATTGTGCCAAAGCCACCAGGCATTACAATAAAACCATAGGAATATTTTAAAAGTAATACCTTTCTAATGAAAAAATATTTGATGGTAGTCCATTTATCAAGAAAAGGATTGGGATGTTGTTCGAAGGGCAATTCAATGTTACAACCTACAGAGCGACCAGCAACATCCTTAGCGCCACGATTGGCTGCCTCCATAATACCAGGACCACCACCGGTCATGATTGTAAATCCCAGTTGTGCAATTTTAGCGGATAGTTCTCTGGTGGTTTTGTAATAGATGTGCTCTTCATCAAATCGGGCCGAGCCAAAAACGGTAATACAAGGACCCACAAAATGCAAGGCCCTAAAGCCTTTGATAAATTGGAATACTACTTTGATGGTAAATATTAATTCATCGACCCTAGAGCGAGGTCCTTCTAAATAATTGATAGGTTTATGTTTTACCTTTTGTGAGAATGAATTCATTGTGAAATATTTTATTAGTTGGCTCAAAAATACAAATATTCATCTGAAAGCGTCTACATATTTATCAAAAAATTAGACCAAAACCAGGGCCATTAAAAACCCTTTATTATAAAGCTTGATAATAGTATATTTGCACCCCATTTATCCTCAATCATTGTGTCTTTTATCGATAAACTAAAACAGAGATGGCAAGTAAAATCGGCTTTGCAAGTTGTTCTTATTTTGCTTGTTTTTACTTGTACTGGTTCTTCAATTATTCCTTTAAAACATTTATTAGGCATCAATAGCGATGCAACCCTTGGTGCACGTGTTCTCTTTTACATTGGGGTTTTACCGATTTATAATATTATGCTGTTGGCCTATGGCTTTATCTTTGGTCAATTTCGTTTTTTCCTCAACTTTGAAAAAAAATTCTTTAAACGTATTCTCAATTTATTTGTTAAAAAACCATGAACTTTACAGAACAAGATGTATTAAAAGCGCTGAGTCATGTTGATGATCCCGATTTACACAAAGACCTAGTGACCCTTAACATGGTGAGAGATATTGTAGTCAATGGCAATGCCCTCTCCTTTTCTGTTTATTTAACAACGCCAGCATGCCCTTTAAAGGACATGATTAAAAATGCGTGTTTAACGGCCATCTCTCACTTCATTGGCGACCATGTAGTGGTTAATATTAACATGACAGCCGACGTAACCGCTGATAAAAAAACCAATGCTGCGCTACCGAATGTAAGAAATATAATTGCAGTAGGCAGTGGTAAAGGAGGTGTAGGAAAATCTACTATAGCAGCGGCACTGGCTACAACCCTTAGTAAGATGGGTGCCAATGTAGGTATTCTCGATGCCGACATTTATGGTCCATCAATTCCTATTTTATTTGGCGTACAAAACCATCAAATAGAAATGGAGGTTGTTGAAGGAAGAGAATTAATGAAACCCGTGATGGCTGGTGAAATTAAATTGTTCTCCATTGGCTTCTTATCAAATCCTAATGAAGCCGTTGTTTGGCGTGGCCCAATGATTTCAAAAGCTTTGCAACAATTTATTACAGGCGTTAATTGGGGGCAATTAGATTATTTAATCATCGATTTACCGCCCGGCACTGGCGACATACAACTTACCTTGGCACAAACACTTCCGATTTCTGGTGCAGTAATCGTTACTACGCCCCAAAATGTTGCGATTGCTGATGCCCGCAAGGCTTGTGCTATGTTCAACATGCAACCCATCAATATCCCTATTTTAGGCATCGTTGAAAATATGTCATACTTCATCCCTGAAGATGCACCAGATAAAAAATATTTCATATTTGGAAAAGGCGGGGCGCAACAATTGGCCGAGCAATTTAAGTCGCAAGTACTAGGCAGTTTGCCGATCTCTGTTGAATTGATGAACGATTCGGACCAAGGTAAAATGTATACGACAGCAGCTTTGGAAAATTTTACTGAGATTGCACAACAATTAGCAAGACAATTAGCGATTAACAATTCATTGAATTAAAGACATGCAGACAGAGTTAAAAAATAAAATTGAACAAGCATTAGACACCGTTCGTCCCTTTTTAAAAATGGATGGCGGCAATGTTGAACTGTTAAATATCGATGATAATAATGTTGTAACGTTAAAACTTCTAGGCGCTTGTAGTGGCTGCGAAATGAGTCACATGACCATGAAGGCGGGCATTGAAGAAGCAATTAAGAAAGTATTACCAGAAATCACCTCGGTGGTAGCGGTAGACTAGCAATTAAGCTTGGGTTCCAATTTCTACGCCAATTTGATAACAATCGGCACAGCGGGCTTCATAATAATTTTCGCTACCTATCAAAACCAATACCTTGTTCGTTTCTTTTCTGAAAGTATGGTTGGCTTTGCTTCCACAACAATCACATTTTGCATTGAGTTCGTACAGTTCTGTGGCATTTTGCATTAGCAATGGCATTAAGCCAAATGGGCGGGCCAAATAATCTTTGTCTAAACCAGCAGCGACAATTGAAATGCCTTTTGCTAACAAGCGCTTTATTTCTGAGAATATTATTTTATCAAAAAATTGTGCTTCATCAAAAGCAATGAGTTTGGTATAAGGTGTAACTAAATCCGATAAAACGGTTTCGTGGTCGAGGCTAAGGCACTCGTGTTTTTTACCATCATGGGTGGTAATAATATTTTTGGCAGCTCTGTTATCAATGCCTGGCTTGAAGACCAATAGCTCATTTGGCTTAAGATTCGCATTGCTGATATAATCTATCAGCGCAGTGGTTTTACCCGCAAACATGCATCCGTAATAAACAATGAGTTGACCTTGCTCTGCCATGGGTACAAATAAATAGAAAATATTTTATTATCATGGCTAGTTTTTTTAGCAATCTATAAACAAGTTTTGTCAGAACTATTTGGCAGAAGGCATTCCGATAGCTTTCGGGAGCAAAAAGCAGTTTGATTGGTTAGTAAAAACATACCGATTGGTATGTTTTTTAAAGCAAATTGGACTGTTCCCTTGTTCAACCCCTTAAGGGTTGGAATACACGTTGCATTTTTAACCACCGATTTCATCGGTGGTTAATTGTGTTCAACTCCTTCAGAGTTGAGATTATGAGGATTTTAAAGGTATGGATAAATTGAAGTTTAGTCTGCTTAATTACATCCATAAGAAAAAAATCTAATGGATTATTTATTGAATTATTTGACCTAATGCCAACGGGAACGAATATACGGCTAACCTACCAAAATGCCTCTCAAGCCTGAAGGGCTTGAACACCATTAACCATAGGTGAAACCTATGGTAGTTGCGGCACAACTTAACATACAACCCTGAAGGGGTTGAACACGAAAAAACCAACCTTGAAAATAGCTACTGCGCTTGTAATTTTTTTCTAGAATTTTGCCAGCCGAAATTTGGCATGTAGAAATCAACCTATCGCTTGCCGAGATGGCTGTAGAGGACATTGCCATGCAGATAAGTGATGTTGGTATTTTTATAGGTGATTAAAGTATGGGTTATTTCTGATAGTGGTAATGACCGATGATCTTGTAATTAAACAGGCAATCATCCACCACCTGCCCCGCACCGATATTGTGCACCATCTTATAGCGTTTACCATCGCTCGACTTGGTTTTAACCACCATGCCAATATGGGTTAAGGCGGCACCAAGATTCCAGCAAACAATATCGCCAGGTAAATAATCTTTGGGCTCGGTGCTCATCACTTTAATTGTTCCCTTTCTGCTAAAAAAAGTCATTAAATTAGGCACTCTGCGGTGATCAATGTTTTTATCAGTGTGGGTCATGCCCCAAATTTTTGGATACAAACTAAAATGCGCTTGCATGTCCTCGTGCACTTCTTTTTGCAAGTCGATACCAAGCTTTCTATAAGCGCGAATGACAACATCTGTACAGACACCCTTCCCTGCTGGCACATCGCCATTGGGATACGGTATTTTGCAATAGGTTGGATCGTATACAATACTTTGCTTGGTAAGTGTTAGGGATGAGTCGGCCAAACGACCAAAGAAATCGGATTCAGCCTTTGTATTAAATGAGAGTGCTGTTATGAAAAACAGACTGAATAGTATTTTTTTCATGTGAGTTAATTACTAAATCAACCCTAATAACAACTAATTTGTTAATTTTATTGTCAAACAAATAAACATTTACTTTTAAATAATGCCT
>CAJBKH010000385.1 GCA_903953615.1 uncultured Bacteroidota bacterium | reverse complement strand
CGTTATTTTGCGCTAGAATTATAATTTAATAATATTACAGCGTTAAAATGGGATGGTTTAATTTTTTCACACAAGAACTCGCAATAGATTTAGGAACGGCCAATACCTTGATTATTCACAAAGATCAGGTGGTAGTTGATGAGCCTTCAATTATTGCGATGGAAAGAAGTACCGGAAAGGTCATTGCAATTGGTCACGAGGCCATGCAAATGTTCGGGAAAGAGAATGATAATATTAAAACCATTCGCCCATTAAAAGATGGTGTAATTGCCGATTTTCATGCTGCTGAGCACATGATCAGAGGTATGATTAAAAAAATCAATAAATCAGGTAAGTCATTTTCGCCTCAATTGAAGATGGTTATTTGCATTCCATCAGGTATTACCGAGGTTGAAAAAAGAGCTGTTAAAGATAGTGCCGATCGCGCAGGTGGTAAAGAAGTGTACATGATACATGAGCCAATGGCGGCTGCGGTGGGTATTGGGATTGATGTTACTGAGCCGATGGGCAACATGGTAATTGATATCGGAGGCGGTACCAGCGAAATTGCAGTTATTGCATTGGGTGGTATTGTTTGCGACCAATCCATTCGTGTTGCTGGCGATGAGTTCAATATGGACATCAGCGAGTACATGAAACGTCAACACAATTTACTTTGTGGTGAGCGTACAGCAGAAAAAATTAAAATCAATGTGGGCTCAGCCCTTACAGAGTTAGATAATCCACCAGAGGATTATGCAGTATACGGAAGAGATTTAATGACGGGTATTCCAAAACAAGTATTCGTATCGTATTCTGAAATTGCATTGGCTTTAGATAAGTCAATTGTTAAATTAGAAGAGGCGGTATTGAAAGCCTTAGAGAACACGCCTCCAGAATTAGCTGCAGATATTTATCAAACTGGTATCCACTTAACGGGTGGTGGCGCTTTGTTAAGAGGTTTAGACAAGCGTTTATCTGCTAAAACTAAATTGCCTGTTCACGTGGCAGAAGATCCCCTAAGAGCTGTAGTAAGAGGAACTGGTATTGCCCTTAAAAACATTGGTAAATTTAAATTCTTAATGACTTCGTAATTGGCTTTTTTGAATGAACTCAATATTTCGGTATTTAAAAAACAAACTTCATGTCTTGTTATTTTTATTCCTAGAGATTTTTTGCCTCATTTCAATTATTAGAAGTAACCGTTACCAATCTGCTTTTTATTTTAGTAACACCCGCAAAGTAGCTGGTAAGTTGCAAGAAGCCAACCATTCCATTTTCGATTATTTCGACTTGAACCATAAGAACCAAGCTTTGTCGAATGAAAACTTAAGACTAAGAAGACAGCTTAAGGACAATTACCTTATAGAGTCAAGAAAAGTTTTTACTGTAAATGATTCGGTTTACAAGCAACGCTACGAATACATTCCTGCTGAGGTTATCACCAATACCATCAATCTTCAAAATAATTACATTACCATCAACCGTGGCAGTTCATCAGGATTGGAACCTGGCATGGGAGTATTTTGTCCTGAAGGGGTTGTTGGGCGTGTAATAGAAGTTTCAGAGAACTATAGCATCGTAACCTCTATTTTAAATAGCACTTTTAAACTAGGATGTAAAATAGATGAAATGAAATTGGCCAAGGGCACTATTCATTGGTCGGGCCGTGACCCCAATTTTGTCGATTATTTGGAAGTGAATAAATACGAACAAATTAAGAAAGGATACCACATTGTGAGCAGTCCTTATTCAAAGTATTTACCAGAAAACATACCAATCGGTACGGTCGATAAAATTGAGACCAAATCGACTGACGATTTTTATAAAATCAAGGTGAAACTAGCAGTGAATTTTGGACGTATCAGCACAGTGTATGTTGTTAAAAATTTGTTTAACAAAGAGGTTCAAGAACTAGAAAAAAAGTTAAAGGAAAAAGCGCAATGATATTTGACATTTTAAAATATTTCGGGCTCTATGTTTTATTAATTGCTTTGCAATTATTTGTCATCAGCAATGTCAATATTTCTGGTTCATTCAGCGTTTATTTCGAACCACAAGTGCTAGTAATGTTTTTATTGCTATTGCCGCCACGCATGTCACATGTGTGGTTGATTTTTGTTTCTTTTTTAGCAGGTTTAATACTCGATACTTTTTTTAATACCATGGGTGTGAATGCAGCAGTTTGCACATTGGTAGGCTTCTTTAGACATTACGCCACCCGCGAAATTGAAAATGAGATTGCTTCGCGCGAGGAGGATAATAAAATATGGACTTCTAAGAAAGGTCGACCATGGAAATGGACTTATTTCATTACCTTTATATTTCTATACCATTTAGCATTTTCAATGTTAGAATCTTTAGGGCCTAATTTTTTTAGAAATTTCCTAGTGGTAACATTACCTGCAGTTGTCGTTAGTTCTGTGATTACTTTTATTTTCACCATTGCTTTAGAGGACTTAATTTACAAACCTACTAAGTCATAATTCAATTTAAACTTACTTATGGAAAGAAGCAGTAAATTGTTGGTGTTCTTCATCGTATTATCGGTGATAGGGGTCATCTTCATTACACGCTTATTTTTTTTACAGATTGTAGATACTTCGAATTATTACAAGGCATTGGCCTATGGTTCGAATGAAATTACAATATACCCTGCACGCGGTACCATTGTCGATCGCAATGGTGAATTATTGGTATACAACGATGCGGTTTATGATTTAATGGCGGTGCCAAAAAACATTAAAAGCATCGATAAAGTTAAACTGTGCAATGTACTTCAAATTGACACGAACGAACTGAATGCTAGAATAAAAAAAGCAAGCCGTTACAATGCACGCGAAGCCTCAATTATTTATAAAAGTTTACCGTTTAATATTTATTCTCAACTGCAAGAAATTCTTTATGACTATCCTGCATTTTTTATTGAAACAAAAATTGATAGGCGCTATAATATCAATGGTGCAGCGCATTTGCTGGGCTACATGGGTGAGGTGTCAGAGAAGCAATTGCAGATAGAAAAGTACTATAAGCCTGGCGATACAAAAGGTGTTTCGGGCATGGAAAAAAGTTATGAATTATACTTGCGTGGCAAGAAGGGAAAGCGAATTGTATTGGTCGATAAATTCAGTCGCCAACAAGGTAGTTTTGCAGGTGGTAAATTCGATAGCTTACCAGTGGCAGGTCAAAATTTAATTGCTTCGATCGACTTGAATTTACAAGCGTATGGTGAACAGTTAATGAAAAATAAATTTGGTTCTATTGTCGCTATTGAGCCATCGACTGGTGAGGTGCTAAGCATTGTCAATAGTCCTAACTATGATCCCAATGTGTTGGTGGGGCAAAGCAGAAATAAGAACTTTAGTGCATTGTTATTAGATCCGCGCAAGCCTTTGTTCAACCGCGCATTAAAAGCACCCTATCCACCTGGCTCCACTTTTAAAACAGTGCAAGCTTTAATCGGGCAGCAGGAGGGTGTTTTATTTCCTGACACCAAATACCCATGTCATGGGGGTTATCATATGGGCTCTTTGACTGTTGGCTGTCACCCGCATGCCTCGCCACT
>CAJBKH010000384.1 GCA_903953615.1 uncultured Bacteroidota bacterium | reverse complement strand
TATTCCTGCCAACACCACATGCTAACCAACAGAAAATACTTGAATCTGATAAAAGGTTTAGGGTCATCATGTGTGGTCGTAGGTTTGGTAAGTCAGAACTTTCACAGATATTAGGGGTATCATATGCAGTCAAAGGGCTGCAGGTTGCATACATTACACCTACCTATGGGTTGGCTAAAGTATTCTTTGGTAGGCTAACTGAATCATTACCATTCCCTAAAAACAAGTCTGACCTGAAGATTGACTTCAGCAATGGTGGGCAAATAGAATTTTTTACAGGTGAAAGGTTGGATAACCTAAGGGGTCGTAAATTCCATTTAGTAATTATAGATGAAGCATCATTTATCCCTGACCTTGAAAATGGTTGGAATAATAGTATTCACCCTACGCTTACTGTTTTGTTTTATTATCTAACACTTAATAAGGTTAGAATTCTATTTTGAACTTTTACAAACCCTGAATCTATATTCCATCTAATGTCTATACTTTCATCCTTACCCACCGTTGCAATGGCTTGTAATGATATTTCACCTAAGTTATTTGAACTAATTCTTCTTCGACTTGAAAAAGGTATTTGGACTCCATTTTGGTAAACACTGAAACTTGCAGTTGCATTACTTATTCCTGAGGCATATATAGACCCATTTATTGCAACAGTTCCAAATCCTGTAATATTTCCTGAATTAGTAGCTATGTCTCCAGTAATGTTTGTGGCACCAACATTAGAAATATTACCACTTTTAGAAAAAACAGCAAAATTATTTATGCTTCCAAAATTATTTGAACAACCCACTAGTCGAGAAATGGAAGATGCATCTAATCCTATGGTTCCACCACTGCTAAATATATTTCCTTGAACATTAGACATGCTTCCTATAGTTACTGCTCCGTTATTTGAAATGATAAAACCTTTCATTATTGTAGATGCTCCAAATGCAATAGCTCCTTCTGCAATCCAAAATACATTGCATGCCGAAGCTCCATTTGTTAGCGTAACATTAAAACTGGTACTTGTGCTAAATGCAGCTCCAAATTTAAAAACAAATTGAGCATTTGGATTGCCTCCCGCATCTAGGGTAATTGATCCTGATGCTGTAACGGCTCCCGCGTTATAATAAACTCCAGGAGAAAGTGTTTCACCCGATCCATAGGCAAGAGCATGTGTTGAATTTGTATTTGGTTTTGCCATTAAAAAATTATATGCTGATGTCAGGTCAGCGATTGCTTGTGCCGTTCTGTTCGAAGGTTCTAAAGTGTACTGGCTATTAAAATTAACTAAATATTTTCCTGCGATAGGAGAAGTTAATGTCATACCACTAACAATAACATCTGAAGAGGAACTAGTGGTAATTTCAGTGCCTGATGAAATCGTATTGTACCGGTCTGTATTTTTTAAAATATAGTCTAATGTAGCTGTAGAGATAGGTTTATCTAAATCACTCGTATTATTCACATTGCCTAGTCCAACTACTGTTGAATTCAAAGTTTGCCAAGTTTTATCCCATCTCCAAAATTGTGAAATATCGCCTGGTATAACTGGAAATTGGTAATCAGCTCCGGCTAATCCTTGTATTCCTGTTGCTCCAGTTAAGCCTTGTATTCCAGTTGCTCCGGTCAAGCCTTGTATTCCAGTCGTTCCATTAGCACCATTTACTCCAGAAGTTCCTGTCGCTCCAGTTAATCCTTGAATTCCTGCTGCTCCATCGGCACCCTGTAATCCGGTTGACCCATTTACTCCGT
>CAJBKH010000383.1 GCA_903953615.1 uncultured Bacteroidota bacterium | reverse complement strand
ATTAGGCTTGATGTTGAATAATCATTAGTTATTGGTTAATTGTTATTAAAAAACCAACCTGCTCGCCCTAATAACCTAATAACCAACTACCGCATCAACAACAACATGGTCTCGTGGTTTTCGACACCCGAGCCGTATGGCGTTAAGGCTATCTTACAAATGTAGATGCCATTCGGACAATATTCATCGCGGAACTTGCCATCCCAACCATTTTGCACATCATTGCTTTCAAATAATTTTTCGCCCCACTTGTTGAAAATTTCCATTTTGTAATAGCTGACATACAAACTAGAAAATGGCATATAGCTGTCGTTAATGGCATTTTCATTGGGCGTAAAAACATTGGGTAAATAGAAAAAGAATTTATGATAGGTAGTAAGGCTATAGCTGTTAGAACAACCTTCGGCTGTTGTTGCTACTAGGGTAAATATGTTCTTTCCTGAATCCAAATAATTTAAGATTGGATTTTTATCCTTGCTGCTTTTGCCGCTTCCAAAAGTCCAGGTATAATCAACAGCATTATCGGAACTGTAATTGTGAAACTCTATAACTTTTTGGCCTCCGTTGAGTGAGCTGATTTCGTTGAATGTAAAGCTTGCTGTTGGCTTTTCTTTAACCCAAATACCGCGGTGTTTCACTAACGAATCAACACAACCATTCTCGGCTCGTATCACTAATTTAACATTGTACTTGGCAGGTTCCTTATAAAATTTCTTTGGACTTCTTTCAGCAGAAAAAGTTTTGTCGCCAAAAGACCACCAATAATTGATGATTTTGCCTGTTGTAAAAGTCGATTGGTTGGTGAACACAACACTGTCCGGAAAGCAAGGAGAAGTGGCCTCGAATGCCGCCTCAGGACTCGGTTTTAACATTACTAATTGTGCAATGCTGTCATGGCAATTGTTTGCGGTTACGACATGCAAACTCACTTGGTACAAGCCTTTGTTTGCGTATTGCTTTAGCACCAAGCTGTCGTCAATGTTAGTGCCATCTCCAAAATTCCAGTATGAATGTGCAATTCTGTCGTCATCAACATAACTGCTGTTAATGAATTTAAATTGATTGTTTTTAGAGCACATCACTGAATCGGAACTTCCAATTTTTGCAATGATAGTAGGGTTATGAACGACTGCAGTATCGGTACTTTTACATCCAAAACTATCCAATACATTTAATATGTAAATGCCTTTTTTGTTCACTTCCAAAGTTGGACTAGTACTGCCTGTGCTCCATTGGTATTGTAGGTGGGGTTCGGGTGTCGAAAGCGTTAATTTGAAAGTATTGCAGAAGCTAGTGTCTTTGCCTATCATTGGTTTAACATCTTTGACTGTGATTTTTGCAAACGCAAAGGCTACCGATTTTTTTGAATAGTAATACAGCCAAACTTTGTAAACGCCCGTTTGCTTGTATACATGTTGCGCGCCAATTGGGGTTTTTGAAAAATTGGAAGGAGGATTACCTGCTTCGCCAAACGACCACTTTACAGAATCAATGTCTTCGGTACTCGATATGCTAAAGGTAGCAGTATCATTCAAGCAATAACCACTCGCTACAATGGTTTTTAAATTGAAAATTGAAGCGTTGAAATTGGGTAAACCCAACATGCAATTTTTGCCACCTAAGTAAACACTGTTTTTCTGCGGTCGAGATAGGGCGCCAGCAGAATCAGGTGCTTCAATAGAATGCAAGTACTGATTGCCCGTAACAGAAATGTATATCTTTCCATCAATGGCTAACTGCAAAGCGCCTAAGGCATTGCTGTAATTGCTGTCAGCCGTGTATTTTGATTGGATAAAATCGCTGTAAGTAATGGCCTTAGCATTGTATTGGAAAACTTTCCTGCTATTAAATTCCGATACATACAGGTATTTGCTTTTGGATGAGAAGGCAAGACCATAAGCGTCTTTGTTGTAAAAAAAATAAGGATTGGAAACCATGCCAGTTAAATTGTTGAAATCGGCCAACACCGAAGTGTCACGCGTATAATTTACATACGCTAGTTTTCTACCATCGGGCGAAAAGACCATGCTGCCTAAAGTGTTTGAATAATTGCCACTAATTTTTAAACCCGTTTTGCTTTTTATGGGACGTGGAATAACGCCGTAGCCTGTTACCCTGAAAGCATATAAACTATCACTGTTGAATTTATGTGCCATGATCCAATAATCAAAACCATTGCCATGCTTAACTGCACATAGTTTTTCGCAAGCGGGAGCCGCTAATTTTTTATTCTTGTTCCAATACAATACATCGCCTTTGCCACCATTCAAACCCATGTTGACTTCTGAATAGGTGATGCCCCCTGAACCTGCGACTTTATCGGAGGTAAAAATATAATACGAATTCGAGGTAAAAGGTTTAGGTACTATGATCACAGATTGTGTGCTAGATGCACTGCCTTTTAGGTCTTCGCCATTGGGCATTTGTTTGTGCGTGCTATCCCAAACATACACACCATCTGTGTAAAATAAAAGGCGGCCTTCGGTATTGCAAATACTGGCGCAGCCTTCTGAAGCAAACATTTTACCATTGGTAATGGCTTTCGGTTTGCCGCTGTTAAAATCAATCCCCGCATTCGCGCCAAAATACCAAACATTCGCCTCTTTTTGGGCGTACGTTAGCGGTACTATTAGCATGATGGAGATGAAAAAAAACAAACAATTTTTAAGCACAGTCGCAATATATTTTTACGAATATAAATGATATTGAAAACAAAACAATGCAAGGCATCAGATTATTTTCAACTGCCTGGCGTTCATAAAATTAATTAATGTTTGAGCCGATAATGAACGTTTGTTTTTGCGCAGTTTTAAGCAAAAAAAATTGACTTTTGTTAGGGCTTTATTTGAGCTTTAAATTCAAGCGTTTCATTAAGTCGATCACAATCGGATTTTCTTTAACAATTTCATCCAATTGTTCACGTTGTGTATAAGCCCTGGTTTGTGCAATCACGGTATTGTCTTCGTTGATTACAAGTGTTATTTCGCGGTTCGAAAAATAATCGCGCAAATACCTTTGCCAATCGACCTTAATGGGTTCTACTAAATTGATATTGGCCTTCTGCATCGAAACTACAATATCATAAACTACTATCTTAGGTATAAACATTTTCACCAAGGCAGCGGTCGATGGCGAAAGTGTAGCAGCAAAGGCATGCATAGCCGCCTTTAAATTCACATCGTTCAATTCAACTGCAGTTTTGGGTTCGTTCACTTCTGCCAATGTTTCTATAGCTTCTTCTTTAGCGGCTTCTAACTTGGCTTGCACAGCAGCATCTGCAGCTTCTATGATCTCTGCAATCTCGATTTGAATAGGTGGTGCAATCGGTTTGCCAACATTTTCTTTTACCGGTAATTTCGGCAAGCTAAAGCTTGCATCGGCTAAAGGAATGGGTTTTACAACAGGGGTAGGATTGGCTGCCTTGGCAGCATTTTGAGCATTGAGTTCGGTTTTACGAACTATATACTCATCACTTTTTTTTTTAATTCGTCGAGCGTAGTAGCCGAATTCAACATATTTTTAATGTGGCATAATTTCAACAAGGCCAACTCTACGTGTAGGCGTTGGTTCCTGCTGTTTTTGTATTCCAAATCAAATTGGTTGTTGATGTTCAAAGCATTCAATAAAAAAGTAAGATTGGTATTTTTGCTTTGCTCGCTGTATTTGGCTTTATGTATTTCGCCAACATCTAGTAAATGCGCAGTGGCTGCATCTTTACACACCATTAAGTTTCTAAAGTGTTCGTTGAGGCCATTTAAAAACAATTGACCATCGAATCCTTTTTCTAAAACCATGTCAAAGTAATTTAAAACTTCACCTACATTTTGGTTCAAAATGGCATCTGTTACCTTAAAATAATAGTCTTTGTCGAGCAGATTTAAATTATCTACCACCTTTGTGTAGGTAATATCGCCATTGCAAAAACTCACCATTTGATCGAACATCGATAAAGCATCACGCAAACCACCATCGGCCTTTTCGGCTATTAGGTGCAAGGCTTCGTCTTCGGCTTTTATATTCTCTTTTACAACAATGGTTTTCAAATGGTTCACCATGTCTTTTACCTGAATGCGTTTGAAATTAAATATTTGACAACGCGATAAAATGGTTGGTAATACTTTGTGTTTCTCTGTTGTTGCTAAAATAAAGATGGCATATTTAGGCGGCTCTTCTAATGTTTTTAAAAACGCATTGAAGGCTTGCGAACTCAACATGTGCACCTCATCTATAATGTAGATTTTATAGGTGCCTGTTTGTGGTGGTATTCTTACTTGCTCGGTTAGTTGACGGATATCATCCACAGAGTTGTTGCTGGCGGCATCAAGCTCAAAAATGTTAAATGCATAATCCAAATTTGGATCATCATTGTCTTTTTGATTGATTACTTTGGCCAAAATACGCGCGCAAGTGGTCTTTCCAACGCCACGCGGACCAGTAAACAAAAAGGCTTGGGCTAGGTGGTTATTGTTAATCTCGTTCAGTAAAGTTTCGGTAATATGTTTCTGTCCTACCACATCATCGAAGATGGAGGGGCGGTATTTGCGGGCAGATACAATAAAATTTTCCACTGAGATTTAAACTATAAAGAAATGCAAAAGTAATGATTTTTAAATACTGTTTTGGATTCAAAAATTAAAATATCAATATTTTTTCGACAATGCAGTTCTGGTGCCAAATATAACAACAGTTGCCTTCTGTTAATCACTGTAAATAGCGTGAATGCTTGAGTTTTAGCCTTAAAAGATATAAAAACCTATAAAAATTTCGCTTTGTTGGGTCTTTTTTGTAAATTTGCCCCCTTTTAAAAGTAAAAATTAAACAATGAATAATCAAGAAATTCTATCAGGAGTTATTGAAAATGCGGCCAATGCTTTCCTTAACTTAAGTACCGACGAACTTGTACAGAAAGCAATTGAGAGAAATGAAGGTGTAATTACTGATAATGGTGCACTTGCAGCTGATACAGGCGAGTTTACCGGACGTTCACCAAAAGATAAATTTACCGTTTGCGACGAGAAAACAGAAAACACAGTATGGTGGGGCGATGTGAATTTTAAATTCGAGCCTTCAAAATTTGATGCTTTGTTAGCCAAAGTATTGAGCCATTACAAAGGCAAAGAGCTTTTCGTAAGAGATGCTTATGCTTGTGCTGATCCTGCGCACCGTTTAAACATTAAAGTAGTAACTGAAACAGCGTACCAAAATTTATTTGCTAAAAATTTATTTTTACGTCCTGAGGCTGGTGAGCAAACACCTGCTGAATGGTTAATCTTAGCGGCTCCATCATTCAAAGCAGTAGCAGCCGAAGACGGCACCCGTCAACACAATTTCTCTATTATTAACTTCACCAAAAAAATAATTTTAATTGGTGGTTCAGGTTATACTGGCGAAATTAAAAAAGGTATCTTCACTGTTCTTAATTATATTTTACCTCAAGAAAAACAAGTTTTATCAATGCACTGTTCGGCTAATATTGGGGAGCAAGGCGATACTGCTATTTTCTTTGGTTTGTCTGGCACTGGCAAAACAACCTTATCTGCCGATCCTAACCGTAAATTAATCGGTGATGATGAGCACGGTTGGTCAGATAACAACGTGTTTAATTTCGAAGGTGGTTGTTATGCAAAATGTATCGACTTAACTGAAGAAAAAGAGCCACAAATTTGGAATGCCATTAAGCATGGTGCTTTGGTTGAGAACGTAAGATTCTATCCAAATTCTACAAAAGTAAATTACGAAGATGTTTCACTAACTGAAAACACGCGTGTAGCTTACCCAATTGAATTCATTGATAACATTGCAGTGCCTTCAGTAGGTAAAGCGCCTAAAAATATTTTCTTCTTAACTTGCGATGCGTTTGGTGTATTACCACCAATTTCTAAGTTAACGGTTGAACAAGCCATGTACCATTTCATTTCTGGGTATACCAGTAAAGTTGCAGGTACCGAAGCTGGTATCACAGAGCCACAAAGTACGTTCTCAGCTTGTTTTGGTCAGGCGTTTTTGCCATTGCACCCAACCAAGTATGCTAAATTATTAGGTGAAAAATTGAAAGCCAACAAAGACATTAACGTATGGTTGGTGAACACTGGCTGGAGCGGTGGTGGATACGGTGTAGGTAGCAGAATGAAATTGTCTTATACCCGCGCCATGTTAACCGCAGCTTTGAATGGCGAGTTAGCGCAAGTAGAATTTACAAAACATCCAGTATTTGGTATGTTAATGCCGAATACTTGTCCTAATGTACCAACTGAAATTTTGCATCCAAAAAATACTTGGAGCGATAAAGCAGCTTACGATGCACAAGCCAATGACTTGGCCATGCGTTTCAACAAAAACTTCGTAAAATTCGAAGATGGTGCTGATGACGACATCAAAAACGCAGCCCCAAAAGCTGGCGCTGCTGAGTCGCATAACTAATCAAGATAATTAACCCATAAAAAAACCCTTGCTAGTAGTGAGGGTTTTTTTATGATGTTTTGTGAGAATGGTTATTTGTTAATGGTTAATGGTTATTAAGGGAACAGCACTCACATTTAATTAACCTATTAAACTAATAACCCCGGAGGGGTTAAATATAAATAGAAAAAAATGGACAATTGTTTTCACAACCCTGAAGGGGTTGAATATTGTTAGCAACCCATTGTTAAAAAATGTAAACGCATTGTTCCAAGCCACCAAAGCCTCGAGCGTTCCATCCTGTATAATCCCTACGGGATAAAGATGCATCAGTTAGGATACCGCTTTATAAATATTAAATCCCTACGGGAT
>CAJBKH010000382.1 GCA_903953615.1 uncultured Bacteroidota bacterium | reverse complement strand
CCAATAACCCAATAACCCAATAACCCAATAACCCAATAACCCAATAACCCAATAACCAATTACAAATATGAAACAATTAATCTCAACCTTCGTCCTATTAGTATTCGCAATACAAGCCCATGCATTCTGCGGTTTTTATGTCGCCAAAGCAGGCGCTAATTTGTACAACAATAAAAGTGAAGTCATTCTTGTGAGAGATGGTAGGCTTAATACCCTTACCATGAGCAACGATTTCAAAGGCGATGTCAAAGACTTTGCGATGGTGGTGCCAGTGCCCGAAATACTGCGTGAGCGCGATATCAAAGTAGTGAACCGCAGTATATTCGATAGGATAGATGCCTATTCAGCTCCTCGCATGGTAGAGTATTACGATGATGCCCCATGCCATAACCGGAAATACAAAGACATGTTATATGACATGGTGCCAATGGCCAATCAAGCAAAAAAAGAAAGTGAAATGGATATAAGCACTGGTGTAACCATAGAAGCCAAGTACACAATTGGCGAATATGATATTTTGATTTTATCGGCCGAGGAAAGCGGTGGTTTAGAAACTTGGTTAAAGCAAAATGGATATGCCTTGCCTGATAATGCAAAAGAGGTATTGCAACCATATATAAAGGACAAACTTAAATTCTTTGTAGTGAAGGTTAATTTAGAAAAAAGCAAAACTACAGGTTATAATTATTTACGTCCTATTCAAATAACCTACGAGAGCGATCGGTTCATGTTGCCTATTCGTTTGGGAATGGCCAATTCAAGAGGCTTTCAAGATTTGATAGTTTATGCCTTTACAAAAACAGGTAGGGTAGAATGCACCAATTATAGAACTGAGAAAATGCCAACCGACAATAATATACCAACCTTTGTATTGAATCAATTCGACTCCTTTTATATAAAGACTTTTAATAAACAGTATATAAGACATAATAAGAATACTGTGTTTCTTGAATACGCTTGGAATGTTACGCCTAGTTTTAATGGGGTAAAGTGCGATCCATGTGTTGGCAACCCACCTATGTTGAATGAGTTTCAAGAAGCGGGTGTCACTTGGTTGAATGCGAATCCGAATGCTTCGGTGTTTTTTACAAGGATGCATGTGCGTTATAGCAGAGCAGAATTTCCGCAAGACTTAATGTTTCAGGTAACGCCCAATACAGAGAACTATCAAGCGCGTTATGTGATTACGCATCCTGCAACAGATTGTAACTGCAGTGAAGGCGAAAAGTATTTACAAAAATTAGAAACCCGAAAAGTGATGGAAGTAATTGAATATTGTCGTTTAACTGGCGACAAGGCTTACCGATATGCATGGTATGCACCAGTATTGAATGTGATTGAAAAAGACCTAGGGCGTGTTGAAAGCCCTGCAATCATTGAGGTTACGAACGATTCAGAGGCGCTCAATCGCATTGCAGATAGGGCAAATCTTGGCATTGGAAGTGTGGATTCAGATAAACCGACTAGGGTAGGATTTGAACCCTTGTTGTTGCTGTTATTTCCATTTGCATTGCTATTGTATGCCTTATTTCAAAAAAGAAGTCTAAAAATGAAATAAAATTCAGGACTTAATTTTACTTGTCTTAAACTACTTGTAACTATTGCTATTACTGGGTTTTTGGAGATGCGCAATTGATTTCAATTGCGCATTTTATTTGCTATAATTCAAAATAATTAAAAATAATTAAAAATAATTGAGGATATACTTGCTAATGTAAAAACTAATCTTACCTTTGCACTCCTGTTCTGAAACACTGTAAAATAAATTAGACACTTACCTAGAAAACACCAATAGAATTCTATTAGATTTTTAAAAGTTTTTCTTGGAAATGTGAAAACTAATCTTACCTTTGCAGTCCCTTTTAGAAAAAGGAAAGTTCTTTGAAGTTTAAAGAGAAGAAATAGCGGACCTCAAAATATATACTTTGAGTAACAGTCAGAGATTCAAAATTTTTTACAATGAAGAGTTTGATCCTGGCTCAGGATGAACGCTAGCGGCAGGCCTAATACATGCAAGTCGAACGAGATTAGTAGCAATACTATGAAAGTGGCGCACGGGTGCGTAACACGTATGCAATCTACCTTTAATTGGAGCATAGCCTCGAGAAATCGGGATTAATACTCCATAACATTATGAAGTGGCATCACTTTATAATTAAACCTCCGGGGATTAAAGATGAGCATGCGCAACATTAGCTAGTTGGTAAGGTAATGGCTTACCAAGGCTACGATGTTTAGGGGGTCTGAGAGGATGATCCCCCACACTGGTACTGAGACACGGACCAGACTCCTACGGGAGGCAGCAGTAGGGAATATTGGGCAATGGAGGCAACTCTGACCCAGCCATGCCGCGTGCAGGATGACGGCCCTCTGGGTTGTAAACTGCTTTTATACGGGAAGAAAAAATACTACGTGTAGTATATTGACGGTACCGTAAGAATAAGGATCGGCTAACTCCGTGCCAGCAGCCGCGGTAATACGGAGGATCCAAGCGTTGTCCGGATTTATTGGGTTTAAAGGGTGCGTAGGCGGATCTTTAAGTCAGTGGTGAAAGCCTGCAGCTCAACTGTAGAACAGCCATTGAAACTGAAGATCTTGAATATGGTTAAAGTAGGCGGAATGTATCATGTAGCGGTGAAATGCTTAGATATGATACAGAACACCGATAGCGAAGGCAGCTTGCTGAACCATTATTGACGCTGAGGCACGAAAGCGTGGGGAGCAAACAGGATTAGATACCCTGGTAGTCCACGCCCTAAACGTTGATTACTCGTTGTTGGCGATATACTGTCAGCGACTAAGCTAAAGCGTTAAGTAATCCACCTGGGAAGTACGACCGCAAGGTTGAAACTCAAAGGAATTGACGGGGGCCCGCACAAGCGGAGGAGCATGTGGTTTAATTCGATGATACGCGAGGAACCTTACCTG
>CAJBKH010000381.1 GCA_903953615.1 uncultured Bacteroidota bacterium | reverse complement strand
GCGCCAAACAAAAGTAAAAACAGGGAAGTGTATTGAAAAAATTTACGCATTGTGATGATCAGTTATTTGTTCACTGGTTTTTCCAAAACGGCGTTCGCGTTTTTGATAATCAATGATTGCTTTATAGAAAGATTCTTTGTCAAACTCGGGCCAGTAAGCATCCGTAAAATAAAATTCGCCATACGCCATTTCCCATAACATAAAGTTACTGATGCGGAATTCACCACTGGTGCGTATTAATAGCTCTGGTTCAGGGAAATGACCTGTATCTAGGGCATTTGAAATTTCTGTTTCGTTAATTTGTTCTACCTGTAGTTCACCAGATTTAACCCTTTGAGCAATGGCTTTGGTTGCTTGGATAATGTCCCAGCGCGCACTGTAATTAATCGCCAAAATTAAATCCATTTGGGTATTATTCTCGGTTAATTTCATGGCTTCCAACAACTCATTGTAAGCGTCGGCAGGCAATCCTTTGATATTGCCAATGGTGCGCAAACGGATGTTGTTTTTTTGCAGTGTCGCCACCTCTTTGCGAATCGTGCGAACCAATAAAGTCATAATGGCGGTGACTTCTAATTTTGGTCGGTTCCAATTCTCGGTGCTGAACGTATAAAGTGTTAGATATTTAACACCTAATGAGGCTGCAGCCTCTGTTACGGTTCTTACAGATTTAACGCCATATTCATGTCCTACCACTCTTGGTAAGGCGCGTTTTTTAGCCCATCTACCATTACCATCCATTATAATGGCAACGTGTTTGGGTAGTCTCTCTATATTTATTTCAGGCAGAAGGCTTTTTGAGGCCATTTGGTAATTCAGTGTTAGCATGCAAAAGTAAGGTAAAATATCCGTATGGTTAAAACGGATGATTACAAAAAGTAGTTACAAATCGATAGGAAATTGTAACACCTGCTATAAAATACCAATCTTTTAGATGCTTATCACCTCGCATAGTATTTGCATCGATGGCAGTGTTGCCATTCTGCACTTGGGCCTGTGATAGATTTGCAGCATTTGCACCTTGCTGACTGTTGATGGCATTATAATCTGCGTAAAGGTCTTTGGTATCGTCTAAATAATCGGTAAAGGTTTTACGAAAGCCAAGTTCAGTACCTAAAATCCATTTATCACTAATGTTTAACTTGTAGCCTAAACCAAGTGTAACAGAGGGTTGGATTAAAGAATACTTCCTTTTATTATTGAGTACTTGGCCCTCTGTTCCCAAATCCCTTAATTCAATTTTATCGCCATTGTAAATGCGTGTTTTAGGATTAAACATGAACACATTAAAACCTGCGAACACGAATGTGCTTGCATTTTTCTCCAAGACATTCATACCAAAGGGCAAGAAATTCAACTCTGCATTATAGCCAAGTTCGAATATATTAGTTTGAAAAGATAGATTTCTGTAGTTATTAGCCTTAAAATTTTTATCAGTACCTGCTATTCTACCATAGGCGAATTGGTAACGGCTGCTAAAAAATTTTGTATGGTTTTGTTTAAAAAAAATGCCACCACTGAATTTAGTTTCCTTTAAGACTATTTCTGGTGCGAGATCCCCAAAGTAATTACTACCGCCTAATAGCAAACCGATTTCGTTTTTACCATTCCTGTACTGAGCATAGGAAACAAAAGATAAGCAGCAGCATAAACATGCTGTTAAAAATATTTTTGAATATGACACTTAGTAAGGTTTCTACTCTATAAGCTAGAAATTAAAACAAGGTTGGCGACCACCAAGAATTCTATAGGTTAAAGTAACACCAGAAATTAAGTACCAATCTTTGGATTTGGGGTTACCTCTTGGGTCGTTGTTTTCGAATTTTACTGAAAGATCATTGTTCACTTCGGCACTTCTATCTTTTAATGCCACTGCCATAGGTCCGCTTGCACCTCCTACAATTTGATCATCCACATAAATAGATGAAACATCGTCTAAATAATCTGTAAATGTTTTGCGAACACCAAACTCAATACCAATGGCCCAATGGTCGTCTAACTGCCATTTTGAGCCTATTCCCAAAGGAATGCTGATTTGCGTTAATGAATATCTTCTTTTGTCATTAAATTTTGTAGTCTCTTGACCTTCGGTACCCAATGGTTGCAATTCTATCCATTCACCACTTTGAGATTGTAGAGAGGGATCATGAATACCTGAAATATAATTAAATTGTGCTTTTGGATTAAATCTAAAAACAGAAACACCACCAAATAAATATGGCGACCAACCATAATTGGTTCTTGTGTTCTCGTAACCCAAAATATTCCATTCTATTTGTGCTGAAAATTCAACAATATCTGATTTAAAACTTAGGTTTCTGCGCGTTCTGTAAAGATCGTAGCTGTAATTTTTGTCTGAACCTTGAATTTGACCATACAAGGCAGAGCCTTTAAATGTGATATAAGGACTCACATTGTATCTGCAGAGCAAACCACCAGCCAATTTAGTTTTGCTCCACAATGGTTGGTAATCTCTGGTCAAATCACCCCAATAGTTTGAACCACCTAGGTACAACCCAAAATCTAACGAACTTCCCTTTTTCTTCTCAACAGCTTGTGCATTGAAGGCAAATAGAAGTGATAGCGCTAGGTAACAGATTTTTTTCATGTGCAATTTTATTACTGACTTACGAAATTAGGGGATTATATTCAAAAACGCAAAATAAGTTGATTTTATTGCATGAGGCCTCTAAAATAAAAATGGGTATTGGCAAAAGCCAATACCCATCTCTTAAATTTATCTTGAAGGAATTATTCCCCTGCTTTCGCGCGTTTTTCTTTTGGTTTCATATAAAGCACCTTGCCTTTCACCACAGCGAACATCTTTTTCATGATTACATTCATACCGCCAATGGTTGGCACGGTTACTTTGGTACTTACCACTACTCTCACATTTTCTAAAGTAACATCACCAATCTGAAGTGTAGCAATTAGAAAAGTGTTACTAGGTAATTTTGTACCATCACCCAATTTAATTGACTCTCCATCTTCGAAATCCTTTTTACTGATGGCTTTGCTATCTAATAATTGTTTCACCATGTCCTCAGTTATTTCAACTTTTCTACCACTAGGATTATAGGCCCAATTCACATTTTCCTTATCGTTCACCATGGTTGGTATCATCAAGGTACCACCATCATCAATCAAAGTTACAGATTTGTAATCTTCCATAGAGACAGTATCAGCTTTAGGCGCAACTGGCGTTGTTCCTGTTGTTCCTTTAGTACCTGTGTTACCACCTGCAACATTGCCTTTGGTTCCATTGCTTTCGATGGCTCCATTTTGAAGTGCACCTTTGTTGACATTTTTGAAGGTAATCTCACCTTCTTCAGTATTAACTGTACCATCAAGTGCTTTAAGTGCATCGAATCCGAAGGTATAAGGATTGCCTTGAGACGCAATCTTAACAACTACATTAGTAAGTGTTTTACCGCCATCTTTAGCACCAATTCTTAGCATGTTCAATTTAACGGTAGCACCTGGCTTAAGCTTTCCAGCTAAAACATCTGCCGGTGTAATGCCTATTAAATCTTCAGGTTTAATAACTTTCTTATCAATTAAGTTTTTCAATTCCATCATTGAAATTGTGATATCTGCTCCTGGCGCAACCAACGCTCTACTAGCACTCTCAACATTATTACCTGCAACGTTTACCAAGTACTTATTATCTTTATTCTCCATTTTAACGATGATAGGTTTAACATTGGTGTTGTTCTTATCATTGCTGTTCACCGCGCTTACTTTTGGATCGAAGTTTACGTCAAGTGTTTTAATGGTTGTTCTTCTATTTTCTTGGTGTTTATCTTCAGGACATGGTACTTTTACGGCACCCTCGCACTGACAATCGTTTACTAATTGTGATTCACCGTATCCTTTTGCCACCAATCTTCTCGCATCAATACCTGCTCTTACAAGATATGCAACTGCACTATCCGCTCTTCGTTGCGACAAATCTTCGTTATAAGCATAAGATGAACGACAATCGGTATGTGAACCTAACTCTAATCTTAATTTTGGATATTTTCTTAAAAGGACTAGAATTTTTTCATCTAAAACTTTCGCAGCATCAGGTCTAATATTGGCTTTATCTAAGTCGTAGTAAATTGGCACCACTTCCTCGATAATTTGAGAGTATAAGCAGAAATCTTGTCTTAGAACTGTAGATATTTTAATACCCTTGGTTGTTTTTTGTTTGATTTCTGCGTCAAAATAATACAACTCTAAATTTTGACATAATATTTCGTAGTTGGTTTTCTCTTTTAAAGTCACTCTATAATAACCAGCTGCATCAGTCTTAACAGTCATCTTGGTAGAATCAATGTTATTCGTAATGGTGATTAAAGAGTTGGCCAATGGTTTAGATAAATTGTGTTTATCAGGATTTGTTTTTGGCAAAACACACTCGTAAACATAGCCTTCTAATTCTATTACCAAAGGAGAAACCTTGAATTCATAAATATCATCACTTCCTTTACCACCTTCTCTGTTTGAAGAGAAGAAACCATGGTCGCGGTTGGTAATATCGAAGGTAATTCCAAAATCATCACCACCACTGTTCAATGGTGCTCTTAAATTTTCTGGCTCGCTCCAATCGGTTCCGCTGCCTTCAGATCTAAAAATATCAAAACCACCCATGCCTAAATGCCCTGTTGAAGAAAAATAGATGTTGGCATCATGACTATTCCAATAAGGATACATTTCGTTTTGCGGGGTATTAATTACATCGCCTAAGTTAACTGGCTCACCCCAACCTTTTGCTCTCTGGTTGTAAGCACAAACCCAAATATCATAGCCACCTTGTCCATCAGGTCTATCACTGGTAAAATACAATTTCTTGCCATCATCGCTTAAAGAAGGATGCGCATAGTTAAATGAGTCGTTGATACAAAACTCTAACATTTGTTCTTCGGCCCATTCTTCGCCAGTTAGCTTTGCTTGGAACAATTTACAAGTTTTAGATTTGCCATCTGTTCCGTTACACTGCGTATAGTATACAGTTGTGAATTTTCTGTCAAAGCAACAAGTACCATCATTGAATTTTGTATTGATTGTACCGAGTGCAATCACTGGTTTATCAAATACAATTGGAGGATTAGGATTCTTTGCAGTTTTCTTTACCTTCTTTGCATTTGCATACCAAATATCGTGGTAACTAAAACCAATGTAACCATCGACTTGCTTTTTGCGAATACCACCTTCTCTATCTGTGGTAAAAAATAATTTATCGTCTTTTTTGCTGCCTATCATTGGCGCATACTCAGATGCTTTTGTATTTAATTGCTTAACATTTGAGACTTTGAATCTACTTTTAGGCGCATCCTTGATCCAACTTTCCACACTGTCAATGGCTGCAACCTTTTTAATAATACGCTCATCATTTGGAACTTCTTCTAAGTATCTTTTGAAAAATCCTCTGGCCTCTCTCAATGCATCTGGTTTACCATCTGCTGTTTTCATTTTTAAAACACCAATTTGATAAAGCGCCTCTGTATTTTTAGGATCTTTTTTAAGTACCTTATCATACGCTTTGATGGCTTTTTCGTATTCATTTGCCATTCTGTAACAGAAGGCAGCATCCATTCTTACTCTTTGAGCCGTATCTTTATCTTTAATTTTTGGCGCAATTTGCGAATACAAATCCGCAGCATATTTGTATTGGTATCTGGCTTTAGCACCATCTGGTTTAGATAGGTTTACTGGACAGCCACATAACAAAATAAGGGATACAGCGAAAATACTGGTTCTTAAAAATATTGTAGTTTTACTCATGTTTATTTAAAATACTATAACTCTGACTAGAATTTACAAACCTACACGAAAATATCAATTTACCAAAATCTTAAATGAATAGTTTGTATTTTTTTTTAATATCAACGTCAATTAGCCATAATTATTGCTAATTTAAACCTATCTAAGTCATTTAAAATGCTTTAGATGTAAACCGAATTTACAAATCAAATTTTATACCTTGCGCCAAAGGCAAATTATCGGCATAGTTGATGGTATTGGTTTGTCTGCGCATATAGGCCTTCCAACTGTCGCTTCCACTTTCTCTTCCGCCGCCAGTTTCCTTCTCGCCACCAAAAGCACCACCAATCTCGGCACCACTGGTCCCAATGTTCACATTGGCTATGCCACAATCGCTGCCATTCGCTGATAAAAAGTATTCTGTTTCTCTGATATTATTCGAGAATATGGCCGAGCTTAAGCCTTGCTTCACATCATTCTGCATCGCTAGAGCCTCCTCAAGCTTACTGTATTTCATGATGTACAAAATCGGTGCAAAGGTTTCGTGTTGCACAATTTTATAATGATTGCTTGCCTCACAAATAGCGGGCTCAACATAACAACCACTCTCATAACCTTTGCCTTTTAACACTTTGCCGCCAACCAGTACTTTGCCACCTTCTTTTTTTAATTGATCGAGTGCACCTGAGAAATTGTTCACTGCATCCATATCAATTAAAGGACCCACATGGTTTGTTTGATCGAGTGGATTACCAATTTTTAATTGCTTATAGGCAGCTACTAATTTTTTAACCAAAGCATCGTAAATTTTTTCATGAACAATCAGTCTACGTGTTGTTGTGCAGCGCTGTCCAGCAGTGCCTACCGATCCAAAGACAATGGCAATAAGCGCCATTTTCAAATCTGCATTATCCGATACAATGATGGCATTGTTACCACCCAATTCTAATAAACTTCTACCCAATCTTTCGCCAACTACCTTTCCTACTTCCTTACCCATGCGGGTGCTTCCGGTGGCAGATATTAAAGGAATTCTAGTATCTGAAGCCATCATTTTTCCAATACTGGCATCCCCATTAATCAAGGTAAAAATACCTTCAGGTAATTGATTGGCAGCCAAAACTGGCATTAATAAATTCATACAAGCCACGCCAGAAAGTGGTGTTTTTTCAGAAGGTTTCCAAATGCTTACATCACCACACACTGCAGCAATCATAGCATTCCACGACCAAACAGCAACAGGAAAATTAAAGGCAGAAATAATTCCTACAGTGCCCAATGGATGCCACTGCTCGTACATACGGTGATTAGGGCGTTCGCTGTGCATGGTTAAACCGTATAATTGGCGACTTAAACCCACTGCAAAATCGCAGATATCTATCATTTCTTGCACCTCGCCCAAGCCTTCTTGTAAACTTTTACCCATCTCGTAACTTACAAGAGTACCAAGGGCCGTTTTATTTTCTCTTAAGACATCGCCATATTGTCTAACAATTTCGCCACGCTTTGGCGCTGGCATTTGTCTCCAAAAAATGGCAGCTGCACTTGTTCTTTTAAGCACCGCCTCATATTCAGTTTCGCTCGCATAAATTACCGAGCCAATTAATTTGCCATCCACTGGCGAATGAATTTCCTTTTTTTGCGTTCCTACAGCACTTATCCAGCTATTGCCAGTGCATACACTTTCACTTACTTTCTTAATGCCTAATTGTTTTAAAACCTGAGCGATGTTTTGCATAAGGCAAATATAAGAATAAAATAAAGGATTGAAAATGCCCACGCGCAGTGGATTTTAACAAATGTTGATTGTTTGCTTTGAACTTAGTCACCTCAACTTATTTGATTAACCTTCGAATAAACGAATTAACACAAAAACACTGAGTACAAGAAAAACCAATAAATAATAACAGCTTACAGCGAATAGTAAGCTTAGAAATAATCTTAAGAGACCATTTTTTACACGGCTTTTTAAAATTTTGAAATAAAATAAAATAGCAGATAACCCACCTATTAATAGATTAATATGAGCGTCAAAATAAATTGAAACCAAGTCCAAAATTAAAGCGTCAAAATTGCGACTTAACCCTTGCTCTGTGAAGCTTCTGGTCGCATTTGAGGGAAGAACAACACTTCTTGAATGGCCGCTTGGTTGGTCATTAACATCACCAAACGATCAATCCCAACACCTAAACCAGCGGTTGGTGGCATTCCGTATTCCAAAGCTCTTAAGAAATCTTCATCCAAAGGCATGGCCTCGTCATCACCCCTACCCGCTAATTGCAATTGGTGCTCAAAACGCTCGCGTTGATCAATAGGATCGTTCAACTCGCTATAGGCATTTGCAATTTCTTTGCCGTTCACAAACAATTCGAAACGCTCTACCAAACCTTCAACACTTCTGTGTTTCTTGGTTAGCGGACTCATTTCAATTGGATAATCGGTGATAAAGGTTGGTTGAATGCAATGCTTCTCGCATTTAGCACCAAATATTTCATCTATCAATTTCCCTTTACCCATGCTTGCATCTACATGAATGTTTAAACTTTTGCAAACCTCTCTTATACCAGCTTCATCCATTTTCGAAATATCGATACCTGTATGTTCTTTGATGGCATCGAACATGGTAATGCGTTTGTAAGGACGGGCAAAATTGATGATTTGATCACCCACTTTCACATCGGTGGTGCCATTCACATCATTGGCCACATTCTCTATCATGATCTCCGTATAATCCATCATCCAGTTGTAATCTTTGTACGCGACATAGATTTCTAAACCCGTGAATTCAGGATTATGGGTTCTATCCATTCCTTCGTTTCTGAAG
>CAJBKH010000380.1 GCA_903953615.1 uncultured Bacteroidota bacterium | reverse complement strand
ATGAAAACAGAGGCTTGCAACGATTGGCAAAAAGCTTATGCCATCGGCTATAAAGAAGCTGCTACGTATCAGAACAACTATTGTAAGTAAAGTTTACTTTTCGAAAATTTTGAATTTTCCCAAGCCCCATTTTTGCAAACGGTATTGAACAGATACCCAAATAACGCCTAAGCCATAGATACTACTGCGCTTTAAGTTGATACTGCTAGCTTCATCGAAGTATTTGGTAGGGCAGGTAACTTCTGCAATTTCGAATCCTGCATAAAATATCTGAGCAATCATTTGGTTGTCGAAAATAAAGTCATCTGAATTTTTTTCGATGTCAATTTTTTCGAATATTTTCTTGTCAAAGGCTCTGTAACCGGTGTGGTATTCTGAGAGTTTTTGACCCATCATAATGTTTTGTCCCAAGGTTAAAATGCGATTGGCAATGTATTTGTAAATCGGCATACCGCCTTTTAAAGCGCCTTTGCCTAATATTCTGCTGCCAAACACCACCGGATATAAATCGTTGGCAATAATATAGGCCATGCTCTCAATTAATTTGGGGGTGTATTGATAATCTGGATGCAACATGATAATAATGTCAGCACCGATGCTCAAAGCCTTGTTATAACAAGATTTTTGATTGCCACCATAACCGCGGTTTACCTCATGTTTTACAATGTGTTTAATGCCTAACTCCTTTGCTTTTGCTAAGGTTGAATCCTTGCTATTGTCGTCCACAAGAATCACCTCATCTACCAAATCAAATGGAATTTCATTGTAGGTTTTTTCGAGTGTGGCCGATGCATTGTAGGCAGGTAGCACAATGGCGAGTTTTTTACCTTTTATCATGAGTGGGGCAAAACTAATTGATATATTTATAATTCAAAAGTTTAAATTTCAGAAAGCTAGAGCATACATTTTATAAGGTTTTCGATACAGCCAATTAGCAAACCAATTGATATTATTAAAATTACTACCTTTGCCGCATGTCTTATTTTGGAAATATTTTAGAAACCATTGGTCATACACCCTTGGTAAAATTAAATAAAATTGTAGCCGATTTACCTTGCACTGTCTTGGCAAAAGTTGAAACTTTTAACCCAGGTAACAGTATCAAAGATAGAATGGCGGTTAAAATGATAGAGGATGCTGAGAAAAGTGGTGTGCTTAAACCAGGGGGCACCATTATAGAAGGTACTAGTGGTAATACCGGCATGGGCTTAGCCATTGCGGCAGTAGTGAAAGGCTATAAATGCATTTTTACCACCACCGATAAACAAAGCAAAGAAAAGGTAGATGCCATGAAGGCTTTTGGTGCCGAGGTCATCGTTTGTCCAACTGATGTTGAGCCTGAAGATCCACGCTCATACTACTCAGTATCGAGCCGTTTAGTAAAAGAAATTCCCAACAGTTGGAAACCCAATCAATACGATAATCCTAGCAATGCCACTGCCCACTACGAAAGTACTGGTCCTGAGATTTGGGAACAAACAGAAGGTAAAATTACCCATTTGGTTGTAGGTGTTGGAACTGGCGGTACCATTAGCGGTACCGGTAAGTATTTAAAAGAAAAAAATCCAAACATTAAAGTTTTGGGCATTGATACTTATGGTTCTGTATTTAAAAAATACAAGGAAACAGGCATCTTCGATAAGAATGAAATTTACACCTACATTACCGAAGGAATTGGAGAAGATTTCTTGCCAGAGAATGTCGATTTTAATGTGATTGACCATTTCGAAAAAGTAACCGATAGAGATGCTGCCATCTACACCCGATTAATTCCAAGAATGGAAGGCATATTTGCGGGAAACAGCGCTGGTTCTGCGATTGCAGGCTTGCTTCAGATGAAAGATATGTTTAAGAAAGACGATGTAGTAGTCGTAATTTTCCACGACCATGGAACCCGTTATTTGGGTAAAATGTTCAACGAAGATTGGATGCGCGACCGCGGCTTTTTGGAATCTAAAAAACCAGCTTTGGCCATTGATTTAATCGAGAAACACAAGAACCAAAAATTGGTAACCATCAATGAAAATGCTTTGGTAAAAGAAGCCTATGAATTGATGAAAAAATATGATATCTCTCAAATACCAGTGGTTAATAATAGCAATGAATTTACAGGCTCGCTGAATGATGCCGACTTGTTTGAAAAATTAATTGAAAATCCTGCATTAAAAGAAACTGCGATAGTCAATAGCATGTCACCCGCATTTCCTTGGGTGAAGTCAGATGACTTGATAGAGACGGTTTCTAAACATATCAATAAAAACAACCAAGCGGTGTTGATGACAGATAGGGGAGGCAATACCCATATCATCACCAAGTTCGATGTAATTGATGCAGTGAGTTAATTATTAATTAGGTCCTTTTTTTCTTAAGAAAATCTAAATATTTAAAGATGTTTTAATAAATCGCTCTAAGTCGAATAAACTTGGAGGATTAACACCTCGCATTTTAGCTAGAATTTTGTGATTGTTATCTATTAATATTAGCATAGGATAAAGATGAATTTCTAATTCCTCATCTAAGTTTTTCGAATGATAGTAAGTAGGATATTTTGTCTGAATGCTATCTACATTGGCTTTCGAATCAATGTTGTTAAATCCAACGATATTAAGCCCCGATGATTCATATTTAAACAAAAATGTATCAAGATATGGTTTTAGTATATGGCATGGTTTGCAACCGGCAAAGCTAAAATAGAGAATGTTTAGTTTGTGTTTCTCAATTAATGAATCTATTGAAATATTAGAGGCCTTATTGCTTATATATTCCTTTGTATAAGTTGGTAAGCTGTCGTTTTTTACCCAAAGTCTTGAGACTTCTACCAAACTACTTGTATCTTGATTCTTTTCTAATTCACTAAATTTCAAGTAAATTTGCTTAAGTTTTTTTAGTGTAGCATAATTGGTTTTTCTCTCCCACTTAATATATGTAAAAGTTGTAAAGTGTTTTTGT